>JBJMGZ010000164.1:0-5534 GCA_045807605.1 Thermoanaerobaculia bacterium
TCCTCGCTGGGGCATCTTCACGTTGCCGCGAGGAGACGCCCCACGGGGCGTCTCTACAGTGGGGGGGAGGCAGCGGTACAGGGCCGATATACTGCGTAGCCTATGGAACGACGTGCGAAGATCATGGCCACCCTGGGGCCGGCGAGCGTGAACGAGGGGGTCCTCCGGGGTCTCATCCGTGCAGGCGTCGACCTCTTCCGCTTCAATCTCTCCCATGGCACCCAGGCCGATCACCGCACGGCTCTGGAGCGGGTGCGGCGGCTCGCCGCCGAGGAGGGCTGCCACCTGCCCGTGGTTCTCGACCTCATGGGACCGCGCTACCGCCTGGGCACCATCCCCGAGACCGAGCGCCGGCTGGAGCCCGGGGAGGAGATCGTCCTCACGTCGCACCCCTCCGGCACCGACCTGCCCGTCGAGGAGGGCATCCTGGAGCACCTGGAGGCCGGCGAGCGCGTGCTCATCGACAGCGGCCTCGTCGAGCTGCGGGTCGAGGCCAACGAAGGCGAGCGCGTGCGCGCCCGGGTCATCAACGGCGGCCCGGTCAAGACGCGCAAGGGCATCAACCTGCCGGACACCAACCTCCCCTTCGACATCTCGGAGAAGGACCGCTCGGACATCGCCTTCGCCGTGGCGGAGGGGGCCGACTACCTGGCCGCGAGCTACGTCGGCGAAGCCGCGCACATCCAGGCGCTGCGCGAGGTGGTCGCTCAGGCCGGCGGGCAGGCCGGGGGCCGCATCCCGATCATCGCCAAGCTGGAGCGCGCCACCGCGCTGACCCACCTGGACGAGATCGTCGAGACCGCGGACGGCGTCATGGTGGCGCGCGGCGACCTCGGAGTCGAAGTCCCGCTCCACACCGTGCCGGTGCACCAGAAGCGGATCGTCGCCGCCGGCCGGCGGGCGGGCAAGCCGGTCATCGTGGCCACCCAGATGCTCGAGTCCATGATGGAGCAGCCGCGGCCCACCCGCGCCGAGGCCACGGACGTGGCCAACGCGGTCTTCGACGGCGCCGACGCGCTCATGCTCTCGGGCGAGACCGCCGCGGGCAAGTACCCGGTCGCCGCCGTCCAGACCATGGCGAAGATCATCGAGGAGGCCGAGAGCTACGACCGCGAGCTCGCCACCGCAAGCGACGCCCTGGACAAGCCGCTCGGGCATGCCCACGCCCGCCGCACGTTCGAGCTCGACCCCACGGCGGCCCACGACGGCCACGAGGAGCTCGACGTGCCCGACATGGTCTCGGCCGCGGCCGTCTACGCGGCCGACGAGCTCAACATCCGCCGCATCGTCGCCTTCAGCCAGAGCGGCTTCACCGCGCGGCTCGTGGCCCGCTACCGGCCGACCGCGCCGATCGTGGCGTTCACGCCGGACGCGCGCATCGCGCGCCAGCTCCAGCTCGTCTGGGGGGTGCGCCCGCTGGTCAACGACACCGACGTCGGCACCCTGGACGAGGTCGTGCAGATGGTCGAGCGCAACCTGCGCGACGCGCGGCTCGTAGCTCCCGGGGAGCGCATCCTGATCCTCATGGGCCACCCGATCCGGGACCGGCCGCTGACCAACCTGATGCGGGTCCATCGGATCCGTCCGGCGTAGAGAGAGGGACCCGCCATGTTTCCGATCCGTGACGTCAATCCGCGGCGGCATCATCCGCCGGTGATCACGGTGGCGCTGATCGCGGCCAACGCCCTGATGTTCTTCTACGAGCTCTCGCTGGGCGAGCGGCTGGAGGGGTTCATCCTGTCCGCGGCGTTCATCCCGGACCGGATGTTCGACGGCGGGGCGATCACGCCGGGCGAGTGGGGGCCGGGCTTCCAGAGCGCGCTCCTCTCCATGTTCCTGCACGGCGGCTGGATGCACTTCCTCGGCAACATGCTCTTCCTCTGGGTGTTCGGCGACAACGTCGAGGACCGGCTGGGGCACGTCCGGTTCCTGATCTTCTACCTGCTCGCCGGCTTCGCGGCGACGTTCGTCTACGCCTATGTCAGCCCGCAGTCGGGCGTCCCGGCGATCGGGGCGAGCGGCGCCATCGCGGGCGTGCTCGGGGCCTACCTGTTCCTCCATCCGAGGGCGCGGATCGTGACGGTCGTCTGGATCCTCTTCTTCATCCGCCTGGTGGAGATCCCGGCGATCGTCTACCTCCCGATCTGGTTCCTGATGCAGGCCTTCTCCGGGATCGCCTCGCTCGGCGCCACCACGCCCGAGGAGGCGGGGGGCGTGGCCTGGTTCGCGCACATCGGCGGCTTCATCGCGGGGCCGATCCTGCTGCTCCTGCTGGGCGGGTTCCGCAAGCCGCCGGAGCGCCGGCCGGCAGGCGCCTGGTCTTGAGGAAGCTCTTCGTTCTGGCCGGGCTCCTGCTGGCCGTCGGTCTCGCGGACGGCTTCTGGCTGGAGCCGCAGAGGCTCCTGCTCCGGGACACGGTCCGCATCAAGCTCGACGCGCCGCTCCTGCGCGCCGTTCATCTGAGCGACCTGCACATCTCGGAGGACCGTCCCCTTCTCCACCGCCTGCTCCGGGAGATCGCGGCGGCCGATCCCGACGTGATCCTGATCAGCGGCGACTTCATTCGCGACCTGCCGCGGGGAGACAGCATGGCCCCGCACATCGCGGCGACCGAGGCCTTCCTTTCCGAGCTGCGGCGGATCGCGCCGGTGATCGGCGTGCAGGGGCACAGCGAGCACCAGGGCGCGGTGATCGCGGCGCTCGACCGCGCCGGGGTGATGCTGCTCTCGAACGAGGGCCGGCGGATCGGAAAGGGCGGGAGCATCCTGCTCCTGGGCTTGAACCAGCAGGCCGGCACCGACCGGTGGGCCTCGGCGTTCCCGTCGCCGTTCCGGACCGTCCGCTGGCAGGGGGAGCCGTTCTACGGCGCCCGGCGCGGCGAGCCGTACCGGAACTTCTACAGCCACTGGGACCCCGCGCCCCTGGGGATGACCGACGAGAGCGGCCCCCTCGCCTGGAGCGGCTACGAGGTGGTCTGCGACACCCTCGTCGACAACGAGGACGCGGGAGCGGGCCTCGCGGTCCACAGCCGGTTCGTCCTCGGGGAGGACCGGATGTACACCCTGACCCGCGGCGGAGGCAAGGCGTCCCGGACGTTCTCCCTCTGGTCGCGGGGCACTCCGCTCGACGAAAAAGACGACCTCGAGACGGGCGTGGACCCGGAGCCGGGCCGCTGGTATCGGATGCGCCTGCGCACCGAGGTCGAGCCGGGGCTCGTGCGGGTGCTCGCCAAGGTCTGGCCCGCGGACGCGCCCGAGCCGGGGGACTGGCAGGCCCGCGCCGTGGACCGCTCGAAGTACCGGGTCGAAGCCGGCACCGTGGGCCTCTGGGGCTGGGGAGGGGGGACGGTGGTCTACCGCAACCTGCGCGTGACCGGCGCCGGCGGCGAGGTGCTCGTGGCCGCTCCCCTCCAGGGAGAGGGGAAGCCCGCGGGCTTCCGCGAAGGCGCCCGCGGGACCCGTCTCGCCCTGGCTCTCGCGCGCAGCCCCTATGTCCCCGAGGGGACGCCCATCGTCGTGCTCTCCCACACGCCGGCCGTGGTCCTGGAAGCCTCGCGCCGCGGGATCGAAGCGGTCCTCGCCGGCCACACCCACGGCGGCCAGGTGCGCCTGCCCTTCTTCGGCGCCCTCACCACCCGCGACTCCCTCGGAGCCTGGTACGACTTCGGCCGCTACCACTTCGCCTCCCCCAACCGCCGCGGACTGACCTCGCTCTACGTCAACGGTGGTTTCGGCACCTCGGTGCTGCCCCTGCGCTTCTGGTGTCCGCCGCGGTACGCGGTGATCGAGCTGGGGAAACCCTGACCTTCCCCTGTTAACCTTTCCCCCCGCTCCGCCGTCTCACTCGCGAAAGGAGACTACATGGACCGGTGGACCGTCATACTCATTCTTGGGCAGTTCGTCTTCCTGGGCTTCATCATCTGGGTGGTGGCCCGGGGTCGGGAGGCCCGCCTGCGCCAGCGCTCCGAGGAGCGGTCGCGCCTGGTGGAGCGCTTCTCCTCCAGCCAGGAGCTGACCGATTTCCTCAACTCCCCGGCGGGCGCGAAGTTCCTGGACGTGGCCAGGGCGGAGCCCGCTCATCCCGCGCGCTCGATCTCGGGGACCGTCACGGCGGGAATCATCGTGCTCTTCGCCGGCATCGGGTTCCTGTTCCTGTCCGGCGAATTTCCCGGCAGGGCAAACGACAGCTTCCTCATCCCCGGGATCCTGGGGGTGATGGCGGGCTCGGGTATCCTGATCTCCGCGTTCGTGTCAACGGTGCTCTACAAGCGCGCGGGCCTGCTGCCCAGGAAACCCGAGGCGCAGCGCGAGGAGCCGTGACCGCAACAGCCCTTCCGAAGACCGGAGCGCGCGTGGAGATCCTCGAGACCCGGCCCCTGACGGAAACGGAGTTCGAGGCCTTCCACGCGCGCACGTCGCAGCCGCTCTGGGCCTACCTGCGCCGGATCTCCGGCGACCCGGCCCAGGCGGACGACGTCCTGCAGGAGAGCTACCTGCGGCTCCTGCGCCATCCGCCCGCCCCCGACCGGGACGAGCGGGAGCGCAAGGCCTATCTCTTCCAGATCGCCACCAACCTGATGCGCGACCGGTGGCGCGCACGGGAGCGGGAGCGCTCCGTCCTGGAACGGCTTTTCTCCCTCTGGCCGGCCCGGCCGCAGAGCGCCGCCGGCCTGTCGCTCGACATGGCCGCCGCGCTTGACCGCCTGCCGCCGCGCGACCGCGCCCTGCTCTGGCTCGCCCACGTCGAGGGCTACGACCACCGGGAGATCGCGAAGGTCCTGGGCTTGCAGGAGAGCAGCGTCCGCGTCATCCTCTTCCGGGCGCGGAAGAAGTTGGAAAAGGAGCTCGCATGAACGACGAAGACATCCAGAAGGGACTGCGCCAGCTCGCCCGCGAGACCCGTCCGGTAAAGCCGCTGGCCACCGCCGGCGAGCTCTGGTGGCGGGCCGAGGTCATCCGCCGGCTGGTCTCGCGCGAGAAGGCCGTGCAGGAAGCCGAGCGGCCTCTCCTCTGGGGCCAGGCCCTCGGCCTGCTCCTGGTCATCCTGGGCCTGCTCGCCTTCTTCGTCTCCCGCGAGCCGCGCTTCCTCGCGCTCCTCCTCGCCACCGGACTGACGCCGGTGACGGCCCTCCTCGCCTTCTTCTTCCTGCGACGCGAGACTTGAGGCGGGACGGGTATCCTATGCATGCCATGAGATCCCGGATCGTCCATCTCATATCCGTCACCCGGCGCGTCTTCAGTGCCGCCAGGAAGCGCAAGAGCCTGCTCGACCTGCGCGGCAAGATCGAATTCGCTCCTGGTTATGATCCGCGTCGGCAGGACCGTAGAGACGCCCCAGTACGCTGGCACGAACCTACCGGGTGAACACTGTCGGGGCGTCTCCCCACGGCAGGCCCCGTTCCTATCAGCGGGTGCCGTAGGCGCGAAAAACCGGCACGGGAGCGGTGGTTTTACGGCGTGCTGCCGGCGTTGGTGGTGGCTGGGGCCATGAGACGCCCCGGCCCTGTACACCCGGCAGAATCGTGCCATCCTACT
>JBJMGZ010000165.1:0-4518 GCA_045807605.1 Thermoanaerobaculia bacterium
CGGGTAGAGCATGTCGTACACGTAGAAAATGTTGTCGTAGACGAACTGCCAGGCCGCGCTCTCGCTGTACTTGGGCTGGCCGGCGTACGCGCCCGTGCCGTTCCAGCAGTCCACGAACTGGGAGACCAGCGCGTTGTCGAGCGGCAGCGCGCGCACGGCGGTGAAGAAGGCCGTCCCGATCGTGTAGGTCTGATAGTTGACGAACCCGAAAGTGACCTGCGCCTGCGGCGCGGGCTGCGGCTGGCTCGCGAGGTAGGGATAGAACGCCACGATCGGGAACCCGGCCGCCTGCGAGGCGATCCGGAGCGTACCGCTGCCGCCCGTGCCCACGGTGGCCGTGTCGCCGTCCGGGAACGTGAGGTAGGGCTGTGCCGGGAGGACGTTGCAGAACGGACCGTCCCCTCCTGAAGGCGGCTGCGTGCCGAAGAGCACCCATTGCCCCGTGCTCACGATGAGCGGCCACGGATAGTACTGGGCGAGCGCCACCTTCGTGCCCGCCGGGGCCGGCGCTCCCTTGTAGAGGACCTGCAGCGTGATCGCCTGGGCGCGGCACTCGTCCACGTAGACGCCGCGGTCGTCGCTCTGCACGGTGAGCGGCGTCTCCAGCGACACGACCGTCCCCTGGTTGCGCAGGGCGAGCAGGCCGTCGGCGCACCACCCGCTCGCGTCCTGCGCCGTCACTCCCGTGGCGAAGGGGACGTCCACGATGCCGCCGTTCGCCTCGTAGGCGGATTGATCGTATTGATCGAAGCCGAAGCTTCCGATCACGTTGAAGCTGCCGTCCGGCATCTGCGCTCCGAGATCGAAGCTGCCGTAGTCGAACTTGGTGCCGGCCGAGGTGTACTCGGGGATGGCGTTGAGGAGGTCGAGGGAGACGATGCCGGCGTCGGCGTTCACCTCGGCCTGGATGGCGCCCAGCGGCAGGGGCACCGGAGGCTGTCCGGCCGGGACGTCGGCCGGCGCCGCGGCCGCCAGGGGTGCCGCGGCCGCCAGGGGAGCCGCGGAGATGCGCACGCGGGCGTGGCCTTCGACTTTGACCTCGGGCGCCGCGGCCGGGGTGGCCGGGGGGGTGGAGGGCTGGGCGGAGAGCGGCGTGGCGCCGGCGTGCGGCACCAGCAGGCGGCCGCCGGGAGCGGTGGCGAGCTCGCCCTGGTTCCAGACGCCGATGACGCCGACGAGCCGGCTGTAGGCGGGGTTCGTGAACACCTGGCCGCTCTGATACATCTGGGTGAGCTCGTCGCAGGTGCGCGGCTGCTGCGGGGTGTTGTTGAGGATCCCGTTCTGGTAGTAGAGCGTGTTGTAGGCGGAGAAGCGCAGCATGAGGCCGGCCGCGCCCGGAGCCTGGAGCGCCTGGAGCAGGGCGGCGAGGAGCGCGGAATTGCCCGCGTTGCCGGAGGTGACCGTGGCTGTCGGGATCGTGGTCTGGAACACCGTGCCCACGGCGCCGGCGATGATCAGATCCGAGGCGATGTTGCGCGGCGCGAGGAACGAGCGCGAGTACATCCGCTGGTACTGCGGACCGCCGATGAACGTCGTGGAGCTGCCCGCGGTCACGCTGCTGAAATAGATCTGGCTGCAGAACGGGGAGATCGGGTTGATGTCCACGAGCCGGCCGTTGATCTTGAGCGGCTGGCCGAGGATCGGATCGCCGGCCGCGGCCGGCTGGCCGTAGGCGAGCGCGCCGCCCGTGGTCTTGGTCACATAGTTGTTGTACTGGACGAACGAGCAGGCCTGGTTGCCGAAGTAGTTCCAGCGGCTCGCCATGTGGCAGGTGGGGTCGTCGTTGCAGTTGTCCTGGTTCGGGGGAGGGAGCTGGCTCGGCGGGCAGGAGTCGCCGGTGGGCTTGACCACCCAGGGCCGGAACGCCGACTGGAAGTTCGACGGCGTGATCGGCGGCTCCATGGTCGCGAGATACGCCCAGTCGAGAGCGGCGTCCGCGGCGTCGTAGACCGGGACATAGTCGTTGTTGTTCGTGGTGTCGACGTTCCACTGCATGTAGCCATTGAAATAGATGCGGGG
This sequence comes from Thermoanaerobaculia bacterium, assembly GCA_045807605.1. Classification (GTDB taxonomy): domain Bacteria; phylum Acidobacteriota; class Thermoanaerobaculia; order Multivoradales; family UBA5704; genus DATMER01. Next base: position 2,020 of record JBJMGZ010000165.1, read on the forward strand.
AAACGACAGGACGCTCATGAGTGTCTCTCCTCCCTCGGTCGGTGCGTGGCGGGGGAGATGTTATACGCTTTCCCGAATCGTCGAGGAGAGTATGCCGGAATCCACGATCGCCTACCGCATCTGCCCCCTGTGCGAAGCCTGCTGCGGCCTGGCGGTCGAGCTGCGCGACGGGCGCGTGGCCGCCATCCGCGGCGATCGGGAAGACGTCTTCAGCGCCGGCTATCTCTGCCCCAAGGGGGTGGCGCTCAAGGAGCTGCACGAGGATCCGGACCGGTTGCGCGGGCCGCTGGTGAAGCGCGACGGCCGTTTCGTGGCGGCGAGCTGGGAGGAGGCCTTCGCCGAGATCGAGACGCGGCTCCCGCCCCTTCTCGCGCGCTCCGGGCGGGACGCGGCGGCGCTCGCGATCGGCAACCCGGCCGCCCACAAGATGGGCCTGCTGCTGTACGTCACGCGGCTCGCCCGCGCCCTGGGCACGCGCAACGTGTTCAGCGCCTCCACTCTCGATCAGATGCCCAAGCAGCTCTCCAGCGGGCTGATGTTCGGCCACTGGCTGTCGATTCCCGTGCCCGACGTCGAGCGCTGCGATTTCCTGCTCATGCTGGGTGCCAATCCCCTGGCCTCCAACGGCAGTCTGTGGACGGTGCCCGACTTCCGCGGCAAGGCCAGGGCGCTCCAGGCGCGCGGCGGCAGACTGGTGGTGGTCGACCCGCGGCGCACGGAAACCGCGCGGCTTGCCGACCGGCATCTGTTCATCCGTCCGGGAAGCGACGTCTTCTTCCTTCTCGGTCTGGCGCACACGCTGTTCGACGAGAGGCTGGTGCGCCTCGGGACTCTCGCCGACCACGTGCACGGCGTCGAGGCGGTGCGCGAGGCCGTCCTGCCGTTCGCGCCCGAGCGCGTCGCAGCCCGCTGCGGCATCGAGGCGGAGACGATCCGGGAGCTGGCCCGCACCCTGGCCGCCACGGAGAGGGCCGCCGTGTACGGGCGGCTGGGGACCTGCACGCAGCGCTTCGGCTCGCTCAGCAGCTGGCTGGTCGACGTGCTCAACGCTCTCACGGGCCATCTCGACGCGCCCGGCGGCGCGATGTTCCCCAAGGCCGCCGCCTTCGCCGCCAACACCTTTGGGCCTCCCGGCACGGGCAAGGGCGTGGCGACCGGGCGCCGCCGGAGCCGCGTCTCGAACGCGCCGGAGGTGTACGGCGAGCTGCCCATGACCTGCCTGGCGGAGGAGATCGAAACCCCGGGCGAGGGCCAGGTCCGGGCGCTGCTCACGGTCGCCGGCAACCCGGTGCTGTCGGCCCCCAACGGTCCGCGGCTGGCCGCGGCGCTGGAGACCCTGGAATTCATGGTCAGCGTGGACGTGTACGTCAACGAGACCACCCGCCACGCCGACGTGATCCTGCCGGGGCTGCTGCCGTTCGAGGAGTCGCACTACGACGTGGCGTTCCCGCAGTTTTCCTACCGCAACCACGCCCGCTACAGCTCGCCGGTGCTCCCGCCGCCGCCGGACCGGCCCGCGGAGTGGGAGATCCTGCTGCGGCTGGCGGCGGTCGCCGAAGGGAGGGGCGCCGGAGCCGACCTCCAGGCCCTGGATGACGAGATGGTGGCCGAGGATCTCCGCCGCCGCGCCGGCGCCCAGACCGATTTCCTGTTGCAGGCCGTGGCGCAATGGCGCGGTCCCGAGCGGCTGCTCGATCTCGCGCTGCGCGGCGGCCCCTACGGCGACCAGTTCGGCCGCCGTCCGGACGGCCTGACGCTGGCGAAGCTCAAGACGGCGCCGCACGGCATCGACCTCGGCCCGCTGGCTCCCCGCGTGCCGGAGGTCCTGCGCACCCCTTCGGGAAAGATCGAGCTCGCGCCCGCCCTGTTCCTCGAGGATCTGAAGCACGCCGAGGCGGACCTCGCTGCGCCCGCTCCCGATCTGGTCGTGATCGGACGCCGCGACCTGCGCTCGAACAACAGTTGGATGCACAATCTCCCGCTCCTGGCCAAAGGCCCGCAACGGTGTACGGCGCTGGTCCATCCCGCCGACGCCGCCCGCTGCGGCGTGACCGATGCCGGTGCCGCGCGCCTGACCGGCGCCAGCGGCCACGCGGTCACGGTGGAGGTGAAGATCAGCGACGAGGTCATGCCGGGCGTGATCTCCCTGCCGCACGGCTGGGGCCACGACCTCCCCGGGATCCGCCTGGAGATCGCCACCCGGCGGCCGGGCGCCAACTTGAACGCTCTGCTCGACGAGAACCTGCGCGATCCGCTCTCCGGCAACGCCGTCCTGAGCGGCGTGCCGGTGCGCCTGGAGCCGGAAACGCCTGAACCGGTATAGTGTTGACGGGGAGGTTCTCCATGGCGAAAGCGTCGATCGAAGAAGACCGTCTCAAGGAGTTGCTCAAGACCGCGATCGTCGAGGTTCTCGAGGAGCGGCGTGAATTGGTTCGCGAAGTTTTCGAAGAAGCTCTGGAGGATGTGGCGCTCGTCCGTGCGATCGAAGAGGGAGAGCAG
>JBJMGZ010000166.1:0-8825 GCA_045807605.1 Thermoanaerobaculia bacterium
GGGCTCAACCCGCGGCGCCCGGTCCGGGGGCCGCGGTCCAAGAAGGAGGACGTGAAAAAGCCGCCTGAGACGGGCCCTATCCCGCCGCAGACGGCCGACTCCGGGACCGAACCCACGATCCAGAAGTAGACAGCAGTATACCGTGAGGTTTATTGGGGGGCGCTTCGGCGCCCCCTTTTGTGCGCCAGGAGATGGCTTTCCCTCTGCTACAATCCGCCGCCATGAGCGAGAGACGGTTTCGGATCCTGATCGCCAAGCCGGGGCTGGACGGTCACGACCGGGGAGCCAAGGTGGTGGCGCGGGCGTTGCGCGACGCGGGGTACGAGGTCATCTACACCGGTCTGCGCCAGACGCCGGAGCAGATCGCGGCCGCCGCGGTCCAGGAGGACGTGGACGCGGTGGGGCTCTCGATCCTGTCCGGCGCCCACAACGTCCTGCTGCCCGAGATCACGCGGCTCCTCAAGGAGCAGGGGGCCGACGACATCCTGGTTTTCGCCGGCGGGATCATCCCGGAGCAGGACATGGCGGGGCTCAAGACCGCGGGGATCGACGCGATCTTCCTGCCCGGCACCTCGACCCGGGACATCGTCCACTACCTGCAAGGCCGCCTCGCTGCCTGACACCGCCTGAGCCGCTCCCTAACCCCTGAAGCGAGAGAGGTTTGACGGCCCGCTGTCCAGGGTGCTAGGTTACGTGACGCAAGCATCGGAGGGGCGCATGAGAAGACGGATCCTGCTGGCCGACGACAGTGTCACCATCCAGAAGGTCATCGAGCTTACCTTCATGGACGAGGACTACGAGGTGCGCGCGGTCAGCAATGGCGACGATGCCATCAAGGCGCTGCCCGAGGTGGAGCCGCATTTCGTGATCGCGGACGTCCACATGCCGGGCGCCAACGGCTACGAGGTCTGCCGGCGCGCCAAGGAGAGGCGGCCGGACGTGCCGGTGCTGCTCTTGGTCGGCACCTTCGAGCCGTTCGACGAGGCCCAGTCCCGCGCCGTGGGCGCCGACTCGTTCCTGAAGAAGCCGTTCGACTCCCAGGAGCTGCTGCAGCGCGTGGGCGAGCTCCTGTCGCGCGGCGCCGCTGCTGCCTCGCCGGCAATGCCGGGACCCGCCGAGACCGTGCGCATGTCGGCGATGCCCGAGCTGGGGTATCTCGCCAATCCGGCCGCGGAGCCGGCCGCCGAGGAGATACCGCCGGCGCAGGAGTGGGGCGGCTTCGAGATCGAAGCCGAGGCCGAGCCCTTCTCCGCGGGCAGCGAGTTCTCCCTGGAGGAGCCGGCGGCCGAGCGCTGGGGAGCGGCGCCGCCGAGCGAGCAGCTCTTCGAGCTGGAGGAGGAGCCCGAGCCCTTCGCGGCTCCCCTGGCCCCGCCTTCCTCCGAGGACGTGTTCGGCTTCGAGCCCCAGCCGATCGCGGCGGCGCCGCAGGCGCGGCCCGCCGGCTTGGACCTGCCGCTGTCCGGGACCGAGCGCCTGGGCGTGCCCGAGGCCGCGGCGCCGCTCCTGCCGAGCCTGGAGGAGACGGAGCGCCGCATCGAAGGATCTTCCTTCGAGAGCGCTCCCCGGAGCCTGGACGAGTCGCACGAGCCGCAGGCCGATGCCCGCATGGCCGTGCCGCCGGCGGCGGCCGCCGGGACCGCGGCCAGTATCGCCAATCAAGCGGGGAACGGCGGCCTGAGCGACGCGGACGTCGACCGCATCGCCCGCCGGGTGGTCGAGCTGCTCGGGGACAAGGCCGTGCGGGACGTGGCCTGGGAGGTCGTCCCCGATCTCGCGGAGGTCGTCATCAAGGACCGTCTGCGCGAGCTCGAGAGCCAGGCCGAGAACCTCGAGTAGAGCCTCTTCCCGCTCTGGATCGCTGTCGCAGGGGGCGCCCTTGGTGGCGCCCTTTCCATTGGAGATACTCTTAGGGACATGGACATGGCGTCGACCGAGACCGGGACCCCCAGCCAGAGCGCCGAGATGGACAAGCGCTTCGAGCCGCGGAGCTACGAGCCCAGGTGGCAGCGGCTCTGGGCGGAGATGGGCATCTTCAAGGCCGAGGCGCCGTCCGGCAAGCCGCGCTTCTGCATCATGATCCCGCCTCCGAACGTCACCGGGAAGCTGCACGTCGGCCACGCCCTCCAGACCACGATCCAGGACCTCCTGACCCGCTGGCGGCGCATGCAGGGCTACAACGCCCTCTTCCTCCCCGGCACCGACCATGCCGGCATCGCCACCCAGCTCATGGTGGAGCGCCAGCTCGCCGCCGAGGGCACCAGCCGGCCCGAGCTCGGCCGCGAGCGCTTCCTGGAGCGGATGTGGCAGTGGAAGGTGCAGTACCAGGACAACATCCGCCGGCAGCTCGAGCAGCTCGGCGCGAGCTGCGACTGGACCCGCGAGCGCTTCACCCTGGACGAGGGGCTCAACCGCGCCGTGCGCGAGGCCTTCGTCCGCCTCCACCGCGAGGGGCTCATCACCCGCGGCGAGTACCTGGTCAACTGGTCGCCCGTGCTCGGCACCGCCGTGTCCGACCTGGAGGTGGAGTCGAAGACCGTCCAGGGCAAGCTCTACCACGTCGCCTATCCCATCGAGGACAGTGATCCTCAGGGGGAGAGGATCGTGGTCGCCACGACCCGACCCGAGACCATGCTGGGCGATACGGCCGTGGCCTTCCACCCCGACGACGAGCGCTACAAGGGCCTGCACGGCAAGGCGGCGATCCTGCCGCTCGTGGGCCGGCGCCTGCCGTTCGTGCCCGATCCGGCGGTGGACCTGGAGTTCGGCACCGGTCTGGTGAAGATCACGCCGTTCCACGATCCCTTCGACTTCGAGCTGGCGCGGCGCCACGGCCTGCCCGGCGTGTCGGTGATCGGCCGCGACGGCCGCATGACGCCGGAGGCGGGGGAGGGCTTCGCCGGCCTCGACCGCTTCGAGGCGCGCGCCAGGGTGGTGGAGCAGCTCCGCGAGCAGGGATACCTGATCAAGGTCGAGGACCACACCCACAACGTGGGCCACAGCCAGAGGAGCGGCGAGCCCATCGAGCCCCTGGTCTCCACGCAGTGGTTCTGCGACGTGACCGGCATGGCGCGGCAGGCCCTGGAGGCCGCGCACGACGGCCGCCTGACCCTGCTCCCCGAGACCTGGGAGAAGACCTGGGACCACTGGCTGGAGAACATCAAGCCCTGGTGCATCTCGCGCCAGCTCTGGTGGGGCCACCAGATCCCGGCCTGGTATACAGAGGACGGCCGGGTCTTCGTAGCCCACGATATCGAGGAGGCTGCAGCGCTCGCCGGCGTCCCGACCGACAGGCTGGTCCAGGACCCCGACGTGCTCGACACCTGGTTCTCGTCCGGCCTGTGGCCGTTCTCCACCCTGGGCTGGCCGGACGACACCGAGGACATGCGGACGTTCTACCCGACCGACGTGCTGGTCACCGCGTACGACATCGTCTTCTTCTGGGTGGCGCGCATGGTGATGATGGGGCTCCATTTCACGGGCCAGTCGCCGTTCCATCACGTGCACCTGACCGGCCTGGTGCGCGACGCCCAGGGCGTGAAGATGTCGAAGACCAAGGGCAACGTGCTCGATCCGGCCGAGTTGGTGGAGGAGTACGGCGCGGACGCCGTGCGCTTCACCCTGGCCTCGCTGGACAGCCCGGGCCGCGACATCCCGCTCAACCCGGACCAGATCGCGGGCTACCGCGCGTTCGGCAACAAGATCTGGAACGCCACCCGCTTCGCGCTGTCGCGGACCGGGGACGCGGAGGTCCAGGCCGACATCGATCCCGCGGGGCTCGCCGCGCCCGAGCGCTGGATCCTGTCGCGCCTCTCCCACACGGCCGCGGAGATCGACTCGCGCCTGGAGACGTTCCGCTTCGACGAGGCCTGCCGCAGCCTCTACCACTTCTTCTGGGGCGATTTCTGCGACTGGTACATCGAGATGTCCAAGCCGGCCCTGTTCGGCGAAAAAGCGGGCGAGACGCCCCGGCCGCGGGTCGGGGAGGTGCTGCTCACGGTGCTCGACCGGAGCCTGCGCCTGCTGCACCCGTTCATGCCGCACCTCACCGAGGAGCTCTGGCAAAGGTTGCCCGGGCACGAGGCGATCCATCCGCGGTCGATCGCGCTGGCCCCCTATCCGCGGGCCGAAGCCAGGTGGAACGCGCCCGAGGTGGAGACCGGCATGGACGCGCTCATCCAGATCGTGAGCCGGGTGCGCGCCCTGCGCACGGAGACCGGCATCCCGCCCAAGGCGCGGGTGGACCTGTTCCTTCAGGGCGAGCCCGAGACGGTCCGTTTCCTGTCCGAGCAGGCGCTGCTCGCCTTCCTCGCCCGGGTGGAGAGGATCGGCACGGGAGCCGGACCGGAGGGCGCGCGCCGCGACGTGGTGGCCGGGGTGGAGCTCGCGCTCGTGGTGGAGAAGCAGGAGATGCCGCCGATGGCGGACGAGGACCGCAAGCGGCTCGCCAAGGAGCTGGAGAAGCTGGAGACCGACATCTCCCGCTCCGAGGCGCGGCTCTCCGACGAGCAGTTCCTCGCCAAGGCGCCGCCGCAGGTGGTGGCCAACGGCCGGGCCAGCCTCGCCCAGATGCAGGAGCGCCGGATCACGCTGCGGTCCACCCTGGGCCTCTGACGATCATGATGGATGAGATCACGGACTTCGGCCGCTACCTCGGCGAGATCGAACGGCTGCGCCCCGAGCGCGCGCCCGAGAATCTCATCCTGCTGCCGGTCGTGGACTCGACCAACCGCATCGCCCGCAGCATCGTCCAGGAGTACGAGACCGAGGAGCAGCCGCTGCCGCCGCTCCTGATCCTGGCCCTGGAGCAGAACGGCGGGCGCGGCCGGCAGGGCCGCACCTGGGCGAGCCCGGCGGGGAGAGGGGTCTACGCCACCCGGGTGCTCACCGTAAAGGATGCTGCCGTGCTCCAGACCCTGCCGCTCCTCGTCGGTATCGGCCTCTGCCGCGCCCTCGATCCCCTCCCCTGCCGTCTCAAGTGGCCGAACGACCTGCTGGTGGAGGGAAAGAAGATCGGCGGCATCCTGATCGAAGCCATGGTCCGCGCCGCAGGGGAGTCCCGCGCGCTGATCGGATTCGGAGTCAACGTCTCGCAAGACCCGGCGATGCCGGGAGCTTCCACATCGGTCCACCAGCTCGGCGGCACGGGCTCCCTGGAAGACGTCACCTGGAGGCTGGTCGAGGGGCTGGAGCGGGAGCTGGAGCATCTGGGCGATCTGGCCTACGCCGCCGCGGCCTATCGCGAGCTCTCGGTCCACCGGTCCGGCGACCGCATTACCTGCCGGGTGGGAGAGGAGACGGTCGAAGGCGCCTTCGTGGAGATCGACGACCTGGGGCGGCTCGTCCTGGACAACGGACAGCGGCTCAGCTCGGGCGAGGTGATCGCATGAAACGCGGTATTGGCGATCGGGGCGATCGGGGTCTGCTGGTGCTGGTGGACGTGGGCAACACGAACACGGTGTTCGGCGTCTACGAGGGGGACGAGCTGACCGAGAGCTTCCGCTTCTCGACCGATCACGAGCGCACCGCGGACGAGTACGGCGCCCTGCTGCTGCCGCTCTTCCAGCGCCGGGGGATCGATCCCACGGCCGCCGAGGCCGTGGTCGTCTCCTCGGTGGTGCCGCCGCTCCACTTCACGCTCGACCAGATGGCCCGCCGCTATTTTGGCAAGAAACCGCTGTTCATCGAGCCGGGCGTGCGCACCGGCATGCCGATCCGCTACGACAACCCGACCGAGGTTGGAGCGGACCGTATCGTCAACGCGGTCGCGGCGCGCGAGCTCTACGGCGCGCCCGTGATCGTCGTGGACTTCGGCACGGCCACGACGTTCGACCTGGTCAACGCGGCCGGCGAGTACGCGGGCGGCATCATCACGCCGGGCATCATGATCTCCGCGGAAGCTCTCTTCGCCCATGCCTCGCGGCTCTACCGGGTGGACGTGCGCAAGCCCGCGGAGCTGATCGGCAGGAACACGGCCGGCGCCATGCAGGCCGGCATCTACTACGGCTACATCGGCCTGGTGGACGGCATCCTCGAGCGCCTGCTCGCCGAGATGCCCGGGGTCAAGTCGGTGGTGGCCACGGGCGGCCTCGCGGACCTCATCGCGGAAGGCTCCAAGTACATCCGGCAGGTCGAGCCGATGCTCACCCTGGTCGGCCTGAAGCTGATCTACGAGAAAAACCGGCACGGCTGAATGGGCACCGAGAGCGTCCTGACCCTCGCGATCACGGACCTCCTGCTGGGCAGGGAGAATCCGACGCGGGCGCAGGGCCTCGGATTCACCGGCGAGTCGCCCAACCAAGATCGTCATCCCCGGAATCCTGTAGCCGGGTCCTTCTTCATGCAGCGGATCGAACAGCTTCCCCTGATAGTCTTCGCCCCCGGTATGCTCGACGGCGGCGACGACAGCGACCACGCCTACTTCCAGGCGATCGAGGAGATCTTCGTGCGCTTGCGCGGCGCGCCGCTGCTCCTGTCCCCGGTCGACTGGCAGGTGGCGAGCCGCTGGCATCGCGAGGGGGTGCCGCTCGATCTCGTGGGACGGGTGCTGGAGGAGGTCTTCGCCAAGCGCAGGGAGCGGGGCACGAAGGGGACGATCAACAGCCTCCGCTACTGCGCCCCGGCCGTAGAGGCCGCCTGGGCGGACCTGCGCGAGCTGACCGCGCCCGGCGAGCGCACGGAAGCGGCTCCGCTGGACATCTCCGGCCGCCTGCGCAACCTGGCCGCCGCCGTGCCCGCCGCCTTCGCGGCGAGGGTGGCCGGCCTGCACGGGGATGCGCCCTCCGTGGAAGCCGCGCTCTCCGCCCTGGACCGGGAGATGCTCGCCGCGTCCTCCGCGTCGCTCGCGCCGGAGCTGAGGAAGGAGGTGGAGGCCGCGGTGGAGAAGACCCTGGCCGCGCTCAAGGGCCGCCTTCCCGCCGACGAGGTGGAGCGCTCCCGCGAGCGGCTGACCCACCAGGTCCTCCGCCAGCGGCTCGGCCTGCCGGTGCTGTCGCTGTTTTCCCCCGAAGCTCAGCTCGACCGGTAGGCGATGCAGGCACCGCTCAACCCAATGTTTCACTTTGGGAGGTAATGTAGGGGCGGGGCTTGCCCCCGCCCGGGAGGGGGCGAGCCCCTCCCCTACATAGAAACACCTCAATCGAAAGGTATTGCGCTCAACCGTCGTCCTCCGGGTCGAGCATCGAGGCATTCTCGAGGTCTCGCCGCAGCTCATCCTCGGTCAGGCGAAAGGTGTCAACGCCGTAGTCCCCGAGGCGGACAAGGAACAGCGGTTTCGGAACTCCGGCCAGCTCGGCGGCCGCTCCCGAGGACAGACGGCCTACCTCGAAGAACTTCACGGCGGCGGCCATTCTGAGCTCCTCTCCCATCTCTGCGGCCGAAACACGCAGGGCCAGGAGGGAATCTTCCGGGATGTCGAGCAGAACCTGACTCATGCCATCTCCCTTCTCGGAGAGGATTGTACGGCAAGAGGCTCTTTCCGATAGGCGACGTACAGGATGTGGGCGTGGGGGTAGCCCCGGCCCAGCTCCACGGCCGTGATGCGCTCGAAGCCGAGGCGGTCGAGGCGGTCGCGCATCTGCTCCCGCGTCTCGTAGCTGAAGGCCTCCCCCAGCGTCATTCCCAGCAGGTCCGCCACCCTTTCCTGAGTCCGGTTCCATAGCCCCTTGAGCCGGTCCGCGGGGTCGATCTCCTTGAGCAGGAGCACGCCGCCCGGGGCGAGCCGGTCGTGGGCTTGGTGCAGGAGCGCGTCCCAGCCGGCGACCGGGATGCGGTAGAGAACGTCGAGCACGGTCACGGCGTCGAACGTGCCGGTCACGGCGTCGCCGTAGCCGGCCACGAAACGGACTCTCGAATGGCGCCGGGTGGCGAGCGGCTTGTGCGCGTCCGGCTCGACCGCGACGACCTCGGACGCCCCTGCTTCCACGGCCAGGCGGGCGAAGGTGCCATGGCCGGCGCCGAGGTCGAGGATGCGGGCGTGGGGAGGCAGGAAAGGGAGCACCCGGAGGAAGGGACAGGTCAGGAACCGGCCGACCGCATGCAGGCGGACCGGGAGAGGCGCCGCGGCATAGCTCCGGCGGACCAGGGAGAGGGCCGCCCCAAAAGAGAGGCCAACTGGGAGCGATGCCATGGCCGGAAGCATATATAATGACTCGCCTCTCAATCCGGTCCGATGAACGAGCCGAGCTCCTCCCGCCATGCAGGTTGGCGGCCCCGGTCCCCTGCGATGCTCCTGGGACTGGCCGCGGTGGCCGCCGTGCGCCTGCTCACCCTGCCCAGAAGCCTCTGGGAGTGGGACGAGGTCCTGTTCGTCCGCGGCATCGCCCACTTCGATCCCCTGCACCACAGCCCGCATCCGCCCGGCTATCCGCTGCTGATCGGGCTAGGCAAGGCCATGGCGTGGATCACGGGCGATGCCTTCACCGCTCTGGTCGCGCTCAGCGTGATCTCCTCGTGCGTCGGGTTCGTGGCGCTCGCAACAGCGTTCCGCTCGTTCGCCGGCGGGGGAGAGACAGGGGAGCGCGTCGGGGTGATCGGGGCGCTGCTGTTCCACTTCTCGCCGGCCATGCTGGTGTATGGACCGCTCGCGCTCTCCGATCCGCCGGCCCTGATGTTCCTGTCCCTGGCGCTGGCCGCGGCCGGGCGGCTGATCGAGGCGCGGGAGCGGACGCTGCCCGCAGTGGCCCTCGGCGCCTTCGCCTCGGCGGCCATCGGATGCCGGCCGCAACTGGCCCTGGCGGTGCTGCCGATGCTGGCCGTGGCCCTGGCCCTGGCCGGCAGGCGGAAGGCCTGGGGAGTGGCGCTCGGCGCGTTCACGGCGGTCTCGCTCG
>JBJMGZ010000167.1:0-7063 GCA_045807605.1 Thermoanaerobaculia bacterium
CACGCCGGCTGCCGCGGCCTCCACGCGGGCCAGCTCCTTCTGGTCGTTGTCCAGGCGCTCGAACGACTCGGAAAGCTGCCCGATGAGGAAGGAATCGAGCGGCGGCAGGCTCTCCTTGAGCGTCTCCGAAAGCGTCTGGGGGTCGAGGCGCTCCGACAGGTGGGGCCGGCGGAGCTGCAGGAGCAGGTGGCGCAGCGTCGAGAACCGGTCCTCGCCCAGGCCGAAGAGCAGGACGTCGAGCTTCTCCCGGTACTCGCGGCCCGTGTCGAAGACCCAACCCTCGTCTCCGATCTGTTGCCGGAGCTGGTCCTTGAGGATCGGCGTGCGGTGGACGGTGAGCGCCAGACCGGTCCCCATCCGGAGCCGGGTGAGGAAGTACCAGGAGTCCACCCGGTGCGTGCGCTGGCTGGCGCGGAGGCCGCAGCCGAGCGTCCAGTATTCTTCCTCCTCTCCCTCTTGCGAACGCCGTCCCATCTCCAGCCAGACGTAGCCGACCCGGCTGTCGTGCCGGCCGCCGAGCAGGAGGTTCCATTCCATGGTGCGGGAGGTGCCGCCGAACGGATCGAGCCGCTGCGGCGAGAGGTCCGCGTCCAGGAGAAAGGGGAGGAGGACCTCCAGCGCCTTCGATTTGCCGGTCCCGTTCTCCCCGCGCAGGATCAGCCGCCCGTCATGGAAGCGCAGCTCCTGCTCGTCGTAGTGCCAGAGGTTGAGGATGCCGGCGCGCAGGAGCTGGAAGCGCTCGCGCCCGGGGCGCGGCAGGTCCTCTTCGACCCGGCGGGGCTCGGGGAAGAGCTCGAGGATGCGGTCACTCATCTCCATCCTCCCGCGCCGCCGGCTCCACGGCCTTGTACCGCGCCACCGCCGGCAGCGGCTCGACGGCACCGTCCCGGCGCGCGATCAGCCCCAGGTGTTCCAGCCGTTCCAGCGCCTCTTCCAGAAGACGGCCGGGATCGTCGCGGTATGCCTTGCTCCACAGGTGGCCGTAGCGCTCCAGGAGCGAAGCGAGCGCTTCACCCAGCTCCTCCTCGGGCACGAAAGCCGGGTTCGCGCTCCGTCCGCGCTCCGCCAGGACCTCGGCGAGCAGCAGCGCGGCGTGGGAGACCGTGCCGCTCGCGGGGAAGGCGAGATCGGTGAGGCGGCCCGCCGGATCGATGGCGGCGAGCCCCTCCCGCCGCACCTCCACGGCCAGGCCCGTCCTCGACGTCACCTGGCCGGCGAGATAGTGGCGCTGGAGCGTGAGGTAGGCACGCTCGCTCTCGTCCAGGTCGCGGACGTAGAGGACCGGCTCCTCGACCAGCCGGCGCATCAGCCGGTGCCTGGACCTGCGGTTGGCCCCCTCCTCCGTGTCCGGATAGACGTCCGCGGCCAGCTCCTCCGGATCGCCGGGGGGCTCCAGGGGCACGGGCGCGCTCAGGAGCTGGGAGAGGCGCCGGCTGTGGATGTCGTAGAGCGCGTCGCCGCGGCCTTCGAGGAAGGCCGTGTCCTCGCCGTCCGCGAGCGCCAGCACGCCGATCTCGACGAGCCAGCGGACCGCGTCCACGAAGGCCTGGCGCTCGGCGTGGCTCTCCAGGTTGAGCCGCCGCACTCCCTCCTCGGATGCGGCCAGGAGCGCCACCTGCTCCGCCAGCTCCGAGAGCACGGTCTGGACCTCCAGCCGCTCCAGCGCGGCCAGCACCAGGCAGAGGAGCGCGTAGCGCCGGGGATCGAACGGGGCCTGCGACTGGGTGCGCAGAGGCCGGAGCCGCGCGCCGGGAGCCGGACGCTTGTGCAGACGGGCCAGCTCGGAATCCACCACCAGCCGGTAGCCGAGCTGCTCGGCGAACCAGCGCTGCAGCTCGCGGGCATGGCGCCGCACGAACGAGAACGCCTCGGGGTCCGGCCGCGAATCGGTGACGAACGGATGCGCGAGCAGCAGCCGGATCGCCCGTTGCTGCTCCTCGGCAAGCTGGCTGAGCCCCTCGTCGGCCCTCTCCTCGGTCCTCTCCTCCGTCATGCGGACCGCGTCCGGAGGGCGGAGAGCCCGTCCTCGACCGTCAAGACATAGGCCGGGAGCGTGAGCCGTCCGGCCGCGGTTTCCACGGTTGCCGGCTCGCCGGCCGCGGGCTCGTCGAGGCGCAGGCGCAGGCGGCCGTCCCGGCTGCGGGCCTCGCGGCGCCCCGCCGGTCCCGGCGCGGTCGAGAGCAGCCGGTCGAGCAGGGAGAGAAGGAGGTCGAATTCGTCCCTGGAGAGAGGCGGAAGATCGGCGAGCGCCACGGGACCGCGGCCGGCGAAGCGGGTGAGCGCCGCCTCCCGGGCCTCCTGCTCGCGGCGGTAGCGGGCGGTCAGGATGTCCTTGGCCGCGGAGAAGTCCACGACCGGCGCGGTCCGTCCCGGCGTGGAGATGCGCCCGGTCCGGCGCAGGGCGGGAGCGATGGGCACGGGCGGCGCCTCCCACCAGCTCGCGCCGGGCTGGACGAGCTCCGGGTCCTCCTCCAAACCGCCGAAGTGCCGCGCGCCGAAGAGGCCGAACGCGGCCTGGAACAGCCGGTGCGCCCGCTCCGCCCCGCCGTCTTGAGCCGCCAGCCGGTCGAGCCAGCCGGCGAGGCGCAGCAGGTCGGTGGTGCGGCTGAGCCGGCGGAAGCGCTTCTCGTGCAGGCGTTCGAGCACCAGGAGGATGCGGTTGATCGCACCGCGGGCCGCCGCCCGCAGGCGCTCCACGGTAGCGGGCTCGCGCGCGTCGCCGACGAACCAGGCCGCGATGCCCCGCCACTTGCGGCGCAGGCCCTCCGCGGGGTCCTGAACGCCGAGAGGGGCCGGAGCCGCATCCGCCGACGCGGCGAGGAGGACGAGGCGCTCGCTCCCGAGCGCTTCGATCTCCTGGACCTCCTGCGTGATCCGGGGCGCGGTCTCCGACAGCTCGCCGAGGAACTGCTCCAGGTACTCCAGCACCGCCTGCTTGTAGGCGAGGAAGGCCTCGGCGTGGACCTCCCCCTGGTCGATGGCCTCGTGCAGCCGGGCGAGAAACGTGCTGGCGTTCTCGGTCAAGGCCCGGAACTGCTCGGTGACGTTGAACAGGTGCTCGAACAGGCGTTCCGGCCGCGGCGGCTCGCCGGCCAGCTCCGCCCGGATGGCCGCGAGGCTGCGCAGGATCGTGCCGAGCATGACCCGTTGCAGCGAGCCGCTCCGTTCGAGCGCCGCGACCACCTCGGCCACGGCGCGCTCGGCCGCCTCGCCCGCGGGGGTGAGCTGGTAGACGAGATGCCGGCGGCGGAAGTCCTCCAGCGTGGCGACCCGGCCGGTGTCATGGCTCCGCCGCAGGTTCCCCCACTGCACGAGCTGGTCGAGCGCCCGGTCGATCCCGCCGTCGGGGACCTCCTCCCGGAAGCCCGCCCGGCGCAGCTCGGCACCGACCTCGTCCGGCCGGAACTGGATGCGGTAGCGCCCCTTGGCATCGAGGAACAGGCGCAGGACCGCCCGGTAGAGCGGCGCGAGCGGCTCGACCGTATAGGAGAAGATCGGGAGGCGACCGCCGCCCGGAACGTCGTCGGGCCGCGGCTCGGGAGCCGGGATTGCGGAATTGTCGTGATGGATGAGAGTCACTTCGTCGCCGCTTGTGTCGTCCGGGCGGATGATATCACGGCGGCGGACGCCGCCGCCCGGGTAAGGTGCCGGCGTCCGTTCGCCTTGGGGGCTTGGGCGGTGGGTTAGCTAAAGGGCAGCCCGCTTGCGAGCGGACCGCTTTGAGCCGCCGGCATCGGGTTGCTCCGCCTGCGCGTCCACATAGGCATCCAGGAGGCGACGGATCATGCGCTGGTATTGCGTCCGGTGCTTCGAGGCCTCGGATTTGAAGAACTCGACGCTCTTCCTGCTGAGTGCCAGTGTGACCTTGACAGCCTCCTCACGAAATGCAAGCTCGGCCGGAGCGGGCAGGAAGTCGGCAATGACCTCGATCTTGCCAAGCGGTTCATCCGTGTAGGTTGTTTTCGTGCTCATAGACAGCCTTTCCTTTGCGCCAGAAGCCAGCGCCTATGATGCGGATGACGCCGTCGCGATAGGTGAACCGCACCGTGAGCACGCCGCGCTCGACCCGGCCGAAGCAATAGAACCGTTCTTCGGTCTGGCTATGGCCGTGATCGCGAGCGATGACGCGCAGTGGATCGGCGAAGGCAAACTGCGCCTCGAAGAACGAGACCTGGTGCTTGGTTTGGTTTTCCGCATCCTTCTTCTCATCCCACTCAAACCGCCCCGCGCTCATGGAAGGGAGTCTAGCACAGAGCCATATGATCAGCCATATCCGCGTGTCCGGCGCGCGCCGCTGTTGCAGGGTTACAAGGCGGTAAGCCTTGGCCGGAGCGCGGCCCGGAGAGCCGCGTTGAGCACGATCCCGAGCGTGATCGCAATCACGACGCCGTTGCTCAGGAAGAGCCGCGCCGTGGGCGAGAGGGAGGTGAGCCACTCTTTCTGGGCTCCGGCGGCGAGCGGCAGGGTGAGGGCGGCGATGAGCGAGACCGCGGTGGTGACGAGGAAGACCTCGTCCTTCTCTCCGCAGGCGAGGAGGCGCAGGCCGGCGGTCGCGATCATGCCGCAGATCACCAGGAAGACTGCGCCCACGACCGGACGCGGGATGAGCACCAGGAGCGTGCCCGTCTTGGGCGAGAGCCCGTAGAGCAGCAGGATCGCCGCCGCCACCTGGACCACCCGCCGGCTCGCGACCCGGGTCGTGGCGATGACCCCCGTGTTCTGGCTGTAGGTCGTGAGCGGCAGCGCTCCGAAGAAGGGTCCGATGGCCGAGGCGAGCCCCTCGACCGTGATGCCCCGGTGAATGTGCCGCATCCGGTAGGTAACTCCGGAGACCGCGCAGGTCCCCGCGTAGTCGCCGATCGACTCGGCGATCGAGCCGACATAGCCGATCACCACCCCGAACACCGCCCCGGCCGCGAGCCTCCATCCCAATCCGGGACCGCCGAAGATGAACAGACGGGGCAGCCCGAACCACGGAGCCCGGGAGAGCGCCTCGAAGTCGGCCAGCCCCAGAGCCCCGGCGACGCCCACGCCCCAGAAAAGCAGACTGAACAGGATCGATCCGCGGGCGAGCACTCCCATCCGGAACCGGTAGCCGATCACCGTGAGCAGCAGGATGGACACGACCGTGAGCGCCGCGATCCCGAGCATCTCCGGCCGGGGATCGGCGAAGAGCCATCCTCCAGCTACCCGGGCGAGAGAGATGCCGATCGTCAGCACGACGATCCCGCAAACATAGGGAGGAAGGAAGCGCCGCAGAGACCGGAGCACGCCGCTCGCCCCCACCACCGTCTCGAACAGCCCTCCGACGAAGCCGGCCATCCACATGGCGGGAGCCCCGAAGATCGCCCCGGCCGTGGCCATCGCACCCGTGTCGGTCGCCGAAGGCCCGAGCACCGAAGGCAGCCGGTTCCCCCAGGTGGCGTTGACGAAAGTCGCGACTCCCATCAGCACCAGGCAGGCGGAGATCATGTAGGCAGCCTGGGCCGCGGAGTAGCCGACCGCGCCGGCCACGATCATGGGGAGGACGAAGGGGGAGACGTCGACCAGCGTGTGCTGCCAGGCATAGAGCAGCGTTTCGACCGGAGGAGGGACGTCGTCGATGCCGTAGTGGGGAGTGAGGACCTCGATCTCCTCCTCCCAGACGCGCTCCTCGCCCTGGTCCGACAAGGCATCCCCCTTTCTCTGCAGGTGCGGTGGAGTCTAGCACCCGCCGCTCCACCGGCTCGATTCTTGCTCGGAGGCGAGCCCAGGAGGTTTGCCATGCTCGAACCAGCGAAGAAGTCCGTTCTACGCTGTGCGCTCGCCGCGGCCGTCGTCGCTCTCGCGGGATGCGGCTCCTCGGCGCATCTCCCCGTCTCGGCCGGCACCGGCCCCCGTCCCACCCTGCCGCCCCCTGACAAATCGCTGATCCCGCTGGTGCACGTCGTCAAGGCGACGAGCTGGCCGGAGGGAGCGAAGCCGCAGGCCGCGGAGGGGACGGCCGTGGCCGCCTTTGCCCGGGACCTGGTCCATCCGCGGTGGCTCTACGTGCTTCCGAACGGCGACGTGCTCGTGGCCGAGACCAACGCGCCGGAGCGCCCCGAGGACAACAAGGGGATCAAGGGGTTCTTCTTCAAAAAGTTCCAGAAGAAAGCAGGAGGCGCCGTGCCCAGCGCCAACCGCATCACGCTCCTCCGGGACGCGGATGGCGACGGTGTCGCGGAGACGAAGTCGGCGTTTCTGACCGGGCTCAGCTCGCCCTTCGGCATGGCGCTCGTGGGAAAGGATCTCTACGTGGCCAACAGCGACGCCATCGTGAGGTTCCCCTACAAGGAAGGCGAGACAAAGATCACGGCGTCCGGCACCAAAGTGATCGATCTTCCGGCCGGCCCGCGCAACCATCACTGGACCAAGAGCCTCATCGCCTCTCCGGACGGGACGAAGCTCTACGCCGGCGTCGGCTCCAACAGCAACGCGGCCGAGAATGGAATGGAAGAAGAGGAGGGACGCGCGGCGATCTGGGAGGTGGACCTCGCGACCGGCAGCCACCGCGTCTTCGCCACCGGACTGCGCAATCCGGTCGGGATGGCCTGGCAGCCCGAGAGCGGAGCCCTGTGGGCAGCGGTCAACGAGCGCGACGAGCTTGGCAGCGATCTCGTGCCCGACTACATGACCTCCGTTCAAGACGGAGGTTTCTACGGCTGGCCGTACAGTTATTACGGCCAGCACGTCGATACCCGAGTGAAGCCGCCGAGGCCCGATCTCGTGGCCAAGGCCCTCGTGCCCGATTACGCCCTCGGTCCGCACACCGCCTCCCTGGGCCTGGCCTGGTCGGAAGGAACCATCCTCAAGCGCGGGATGTTCGTGGGGCAGCACGGCTCCTGGAACCGCAAGCCGCGAAGCGGCTATAAAGTGATCTTCGTGCCCTTCACCAATGGAAAGCCATCCGGCGAGCCGATCGACGTACTGACCGGCTTCGTGAAGGAAAACGGCGAGGCAATGGGGCGGCCCGTGGGCGTCGCGATCGACAAGCGCGGGGCGTTGCTTGCGGCGGATGACGTGGGCAACGTCATCTGGCGAG
>JBJMGZ010000168.1:0-14476 GCA_045807605.1 Thermoanaerobaculia bacterium
TCGCCGGGGCCCCACTCCCGCTCGCCGGGTCCCGTGCGCCGCCGCACGCGGCTTCGCCGCTCCTGCGGCGTCGCCCCGGCGCGCTCGCTTCGCTCGCGTGGGCTCCTACCTCGCGAACTGTCCGTGCACGCCGCTCACCGGCACCGGGCCGCCCTCGCCGTGGCACATCCGGCAGCTCTCTGCCCCCTGCGTTCCGGAGTTCGCGGGCGGCTGCGACATCTCGACGACGTGGTGGTGCGCGCTCGCCGTGTCGTGGCAGGCGAGGCACGCCGCCGCGGCGGGTCCGAGCGTCCCCGTCTTGCCCGCCGTGGTCACCGCGCCCGTCGTCGCGTTGACCGTCGAAGGCGTCACCTGGACGTTCTGCGTCGGCGCGGCGGTGCTCGGGAGCGCGTCGAGCGTGTACGTGCTGCCCTGGTGGCACTTCGCGCACTGCGCGCGCGTGCCGGGGAACCGCGCCTCGTTCAGGAACGTGGGGTTGCCGCCGAACCCGTACACGACGAACGGCTGCTGGAACTGCAGTTCCTCGCCGGTGTGGATCGAGTGGATGAGCGAGTCGAAGTGGATGCTGCGCGCCTCGAGCCCGTCGAGGATCGGCTTCCCCGCCGCCTTCGCCGCCTTCCGCTGGTCCGCGTCCGAGTTGTCGGGCGTGTGGCACATGACGCAGTACTCGATGTCGTGGCGCAGGTTGCCGTGCGCCGAGAGCACGCCGTGGCACTGGTTGCAGTTCTCCGTCGCGACGACCTGGCGGCGCGGCTGCACCTGTCCGCCGCCGACCGCGAAGTAGGAGACGGGGTTCCGGCCGAAGTCGAACACGGTGGCCCCGCCCGTCGGCGTGAGCGTGGTGTTCTTGCGGCGCCCCTCGATGCCCGCCGCCCAGGTGCCCGTGGGCGTGACGTCCTGCGGGAACGGGATGTCCATCGTGTACTCGCCCGTGGCGCTCTGCATCGGGGCCACCGTCGCGGGTGCGGTGGCGGTCGCCGCCGACACTGCCCGCGTCACGATGCTCGGCGCCTGGTACTCGACTGTCGGGCCCGAGATCGTCACGGCGAGGCGTCCGTTCGCGCCGGTGAACCCGCCGCTCGGCTGCGACAGGTCCGTCACCGGCGTTCCGTCCGCGTTCTGCACCTTGAACGCGACGCGCACCGGCTTGCCGGCCGCGACGTCGCCGCCGTCGGGCGCCGAGACCTTCGCGATCTGGAACTTGAAGGCGTTGAACGACTGCTGCTTCGTCGTCGCGGTGTGGATCGCCTGGACGACGGTCGCGCTGTGGCACCCGGCGCAGTTCGCCTGCGTGACGCCGCCGGCGTCGAGGAGCCCGCCGGGGTGCGGCGCGTGGTACTTCGCGGCCGCCGAGCTGGCGGTGAACCCGGCGTCGTCGTGGCACGCCTGGCAGGCGCGCACCGAGGGCGCGGACCTCCACGCGTCGAGGGCCTGCGCCGCGTACTGCACGTTCCCCTGGGAGTCGGTCGCGGGCGTGTGGCACACCGTGCAGTCGCGCAGGTCGCGCGGGAAGCCGACGCCGGTCGTCACGAGCGCCGGCTGCGGCGGCGTGGTCGTGGCGGTGTTCGGGTTCTTCTGCGTCGCGCCGTACACGTTGTCCGAGTTCTGGAAGCCGATGACGTGGTACTTCCAGTCCGTGTCGCCCGCTGCTGCCGCGGCCTGCACGGTGGGCAGGTCCTTGCCGCGGTGGATGCGGTGGACGAGGCGCGGGAAGTCGAGCGGGTTGAGCTGCGACGGATCGCCGGTGTCGTTCGTGTCCGGATCGACGAGCTGCGTCGTGTGGCAGGTCGCGCAGAGGCGCGTCTCGCGGCGGGCGCCGCCGTGCGCCTGGAGGATGCCGTGGCACTGGTTGCAGGCCTGCGTCGAGACCGCGTCGTGCGGGGCGGGGGTCCCGCCGGCGGGGACGAAGTCGATGACGCCGTTCGCGATGTCGTTCTGCTGCGGGAAGGTGTTGGCGATCGGGCGGGTCGAGTACACGGCGGCGCGGAACGTCGCCGTCGTCGCCGCGGCGGCGTCGGCGGGGAGGGCGGCCTTGTAGGTGTACTGGTACTTGCCGCCGCCGAGGTCGGTCGTCGTCCCGGTGGTCTCCGACGTCGGCTGATCGGTCGTCCCCTTCGCGCCGATGCTCGAGACGACGTGGCGCAGGATGAGGCTCTTCCAGGCCGGGCGACCCGCCTCGTCGGTCGCGACCATGGCGAGCGTCCAGTTGTTCACGGCGTCGGTGACGCCGGCGAGCGGCGCGCCTCGCGCATCACTCAGCGTGTAGTCGACCTGCACGTGGTTGTCGGGCGTGACGCGCGCGGCGGTGAGCGCGATCGCGAGGTTCGACGGCGCGCCGAGCGCGGTCGAGCCGCCGTCGGCGCCGCCGTTCGTGCCGCCGTTCGTGCCCGCGTCGGGGGCGCGCGCCTTGCCGCAGGCGGTGACGGAGAGGAGCAGCGCCCCGGCGACGAGCGGCAGGGCATCACGCGCGGTGAACGGGTTCATGGCGACCTCGCTCCGCGCAGGCGCCCCTCGCCACCGCGCGGTAAATTTCAATTTGCACCCGGCGGCGGTGCGAGCCAAGCGCCGAGCCGTCGAGCCCAGCGCAGGCGGGCCTCTTCCTCCCGCGCGCCCGCCAGCCCGTGGAGGTGGCGGCGCCCCGCCCGCCAGTCGCCTTGCGGTGCGCGTCCGCGGGCGCCAAGAACGGGCATGGCCGTGAGGAAGAAGGCGCGCGGGAGCCCCCGCGCCGCGACGCGCGTCGAGCGCGACACGATGGGCGAGATCACCGTCCCCGCCGACGCGCTGTATGGCGCACAGACGGCGCGCGCGGTCGAGAACTTCCCGATCTCCGGGCTGCGCCCGCACCCGGCCTTCGTCGACGCCACCGTGCGCGTGAAGCTCGCCGCGGCGCGCGTGAACGGGCGCCTGAAGCTCCTGCCGCGCGCCAAGGCGAAGGCGATCGAGGCCGCGGCGCAGGAGGTCCTCGACGGCCGCTGGCGCGACCACTTCGTCGTGGATCCGTACCAGGCGGGCGCGGGGACGTCGCACAACATGAACGTGAACGAGGTGCTCGCCAACCGCGCCTGCGAGCTCCTCGGCGGGCGCCGCGGCGATGCGGCGCTCGTCCACCCGAACGACGACGTCAACATGGCGCAGTCGACGAACGACGTCGTCCCGACGGCGATGCGCCTCGCCGCGCTCGACCTCGCCCCGGTGGCGGTGGAGGCGCTCCAGGGGCTCGCCGAGACGTTCGCCGCGAAGGCGCGCGACTGGGACGGGATCGTGAAGTCCGGGCGCACGCACCTCATGGACGCGACCCCGATCCGCCTCGGCCAGGAGGTGTCGGGGTGGGCCGCCGCGCTGCGCGCCGCCGCGGTGCGCCTCCTGAACGCCCTTCCCGAGCTGGGGGCGCTCGGCATCGGCGGCACGGCGGTCGGCACCGGGCTGAACGCCGACCCGCGCTACCCGAAGCTCATGGCGGACGAGCTCGGGAAGCTCTCCGGCGCGCCGCTCGTCCTCGCCCCGAACCCGTTCTACGCGATGCAGTCGCTCGCGCCGTTCGCGAACCTGTCGGGCGCGCTCCGCGCCGGGGCCCTCGAGCTCCTGCGCATCGGCGGAGACGTGCGCCTCCTCGGCTCGGGCCCGAACACCGGGCTCGGCGAGCTGAAGCTGCCGCCGGTGCAGCCCGGCTCCTCCATCATGCCGGGCAAGGTGAACCCGTCGATGGCCGAGATGCTGGCGATGGTGAGCTACCAGATCATCGGCCTCGACGCGGCCATCGCCGCGGCGACGGGCGGCGGCCAGCTCGAGCTCAACGTCATGATGCCGCTCGTCGCGTTCGACCTGTGCCACGCGCTCTCCATCGCCGCCGCCGCGGTGCGCGCGTTCGACGAGCGCTGCGCGCAGGGGCTCGAGGCGGACGAGGGGCGCTGCCGCCACTACGCGGAGCGCACCGTGAGCCTCGCCACCGCGCTCGCGCCGCGCATCGGCTACGCCGCGGCGGCCGACATCGTGAAGGCCTCCGTGCGCAGCGGGCGCTCGATCGTCGACCTCGCGGCCGAGGCGAGCGGCCTCGGAGCGGCCGAGGCGAGGCGGGTGCTCGACCCGATGAAGCTCACGAAGCCGGGGAGGGCCTGAAGGAGGGTCGGTCCGGGACGGAGCTTGCTCCGGGCAGAGGCCAGCGGACTAGAGGTTGCCCTGCACCACCATGTCCGGGTCCTTCAGGTGCTCGGCCTTCCACACCATGCTGCGGCGGATGCGGTCCAAGCCGCTCGGGTGGTCGAAGAAGATGAGCTCCTCGATGGGCCCGGGCTTCATCTTCCGGGACTCCGCGAGGTGCAGCGCCGCGCGCGCGAAGCCGTCCGGCTGCCGCGAGGCGTTGAGCCCGTACATGTCCGCCTCGGTCTCCTGGCTGCGGATCATCGAGTTGGTGACCGGCGTCGCCAGGAGGAAGAGCAGCCCGAGGATGCAGGCCAGGACGGGCAGGCCCGCCACGTCCGACACGCCGCGCACCCGCCAGCCGGTGCCCCAGCGCGCCACCGCCGCCGCGAGCCCCCGCTGGAGCAGCGCGAACACCACCGCGAACAGGACCCCGACCTCGAGGATGAACTTGTAGACGTGGTTCAGCACGTAGTGGCCCATCTCGTGGCCCATCACCGACTTGACCCCGGCCGGCGAGACCCGGTTCAGGAGGTTGTCGTTGAGCGAGATCCGCATCGTCCCCAGCGCGCCGCTGACGTTCGCGCTCACCCGGTTGGACTGCTTGGAGGCGTCGAAGACGTAGACGTGCTCCGCCGGGATGCCGTTGGCCCGCGCGAGCGAGAGGATCGGGCCGCGCAGGTTCGCATCCTTGAGCTCGGTGTAGGTGTTGAAGAGCGGCGCGATGAAGACCGGCGCGATCAGCATCACGAACACCAGGAAGACGACCGCGGCCACGGTCCCCCAGACCCACCAGGTGCGGGGGAACTTGCGGAAGATCGCATAGATCCCCACCACGGCGAGGCCGCCGAGCAGCGCGCCCACGGCCACCCCCTTGAGCAGGTCGATCAGCCACTCCGGGAACGTCTGGTTCGAGAGCCCGTACTTGTGCTCGCGGAAGAAGCCCGCGTAGAGCACCAGGGGGAACGTGAGCAGCGTGGTCAGCACCAGGTACTGCAGCCAGTAGAGGAAGACCTGGACCGGCCGGAAGCGCACGGCCCGCTCGGCCAGGTTGCGCATCCGCGCCGAGAGGCCGGTGCCCAGGAGCAGCGCCGCCACGCCGAGCCCGTAGAGGAAGTCCCAGAGGATCAGCCAGTAGCCCCCCTCGAAGTAGGAGTCGGACTTCGCCCGCTGCTCGGGGCTCAGGCGCGCCAGGTACGCCTCGGTGGCCGCCACCGGGTCCTGAACCGAGGGAGCGGCCGGCGGCGGGGGTGGAGCCTGGGCCATGCCGAGGTGAGGCAGGGCCACGGCCATCAGCAGCAGGAGGGCGGTCGTTTTCATGGGCGGGTTCCTTTCGGGAGGAGTCTACACCCCTCCGCCCCCGGCACCCGCTTTGCAATCAGCTCTCCCCGCGGATGCTTCCGCATCGGCAACTCACGAGAGGAGGCGCACGGTGGCCGAGATCAGAGTGGAGAAGAAAGAGCGGCGCAACATCCTGCCCTGGATCCTGGGGCTGTTGCTGCTGGTGCTGGTGGTCTGGGGCATCACGGAGATGTCGGACCGGGACGACAGGGTCGACGATGCGGGCGCGTCGGCGGTGGGTGTGACCATTCAGCAGCAGCCTCCCGCGCTGCGGCAGTATGCCGTCCTCACGGCAGACGTTCTGGCGGATGCCGCCTAGTCCCTGAGACCCCCCGGACGCCCACTCCGGGGGCAGGTGCGCACGACGGGAGCATCCCTACTCGCGTTCCCTCCTCCAATGTGCTACAAGTGCGAGTGCACAACTCTGACGCCCATCGCCGGTAAGGGTCGGGGCTTCTAGCCCGCAAACCCCTGGAGAGGCATGGAATGGCCGGAGCGCGGAGCGGTCCCGCAGGGGCCGGGCTTCGCGTTCCTGGCAGAGAGGATCGCAGTGAAAGACGAGAGCCTGCCGATCATCCAGATCCGCAACTGCCTCCTGGTCAGCATCCAGACGGAGCTGCACGACCGTCTGGCCCTCGGCCTCCAGGAATCGCTCATGGAGCGCGTCCGCAGCGCCGACGCCAAGGGGGTCATCCTCGACGTCTCGGCCGTGGAGGTCATCGACAGCTACATCACACGCATCCTCAACGACATCGGCAAGTCGGTGCGCTTCATGGGCGCCGAGTGCTACATCGTGGGCATCCGCCCGGCGGTGGCCATGACCCTCATCGAGATGGGAGTCGAGCTCGACTCGGTGCACACCGCCCTCAACCTGGACCTGGCGCTGGAGAAGCTCGAGCTGCTGCAATCATGAAGACGGTCGAGACGGAGGTCGGGGCGATCCTCGCCGGGACCATCTCGGCGATCACGCAGCGCAGCATTTTCAACCGGCTGGGCGGGCTGGCGGCGCGTCCCATCCAGCAGCTCACGCCGCAGGACCGGCTGGCCATCATGACCGAGCTCGAGAGCTCGGTCCGCCTGTTCGCGCGGCGCAACAGCACGGAGCTGATCGCCTCGTGCGCGCAGGCGCTGAGCGGCGGGAGCGGCCAGGCGGGAGGCGCCGGAACCGCGGCCGGTTCTGCAGGTCCGGCAGGGGACGGCATCGGCGCCACCAAGCGGCTCGCCATCGATCAGGAGAAGGACATCGCCACCGCCCGCCTGGAGGCATGGTCGGAGGCGGTAAGGATCGGGCTCTCGAAGTTCACCTCGGTCAAGGTCGCGACCGCGGTCTCGGAGCTCGCGCGCAACATCGTCTTCTACGGCGGCAAGGGCTATGTCGAGCTCAAGTCCACCCGGGACGACCGCGGCCCCGCCCTGCAGATCGTGGCGTCGGACAAGGGTCCCGGCATCGAGCCGCGCAAGCTGGAGGAGATCTGGGCCGGAACGTACAAGTCGCAGAGAGGCATGGGCAAGGGCCTGGTGGCCGTCAAGAAGCTGGTGGATGATTTCCATTTGGACACCGGCCCGGGCGGCCGCGGCACCACCGTCACCTGCCTCTTCCGAGGAGAGAGATGAAGTCAGGAGCGTTCAGCCGTCCCTTCAAGGGCCTCACCGTCTGCGGGGACAGTTTTGTTATTGTAGAGAACAACGGCACCTTCCTCGCCGCGGTGGTCGACGGTCTCGGGCATGGGTTCGAGTCCTGGGTCGCCGCCGAGAAGGCGTCGGAGGTGATCCGCGGCAACGTCGACCTGGCGGTGGAGCCGATCCTGATGCGCTGCCACAAGGAGCTGCGCGCCACGCGCGGCGCCGCGGTGGGCATCCTGAAGGTCGAGGAGGGCGGCGCGGGCGAGTTCTGCGGCGTGGGCAACATCGAGGTGCAGGCCCTCTCCGGCAACGCGCCGAGCCTGTTCTGCATCGCGGGGATCGTGGGGCACAACCTGCGCACCTCCAAGGTGATGTCGTTCCAGATGAAGCCGGGCGACGTCTACTGCGTGATGAGCGACGGCGTATCGAGCCGCGGCAACTTCAAGACGTGCCTGCCGGGCGCGCCCACGGATGTCGCCCGGCGGATCGTGGAGCAGTGGGGGCGGGACCATGACGACGCCACGGCCCTGATCATGGGCTACCAGGCGGACTCCCTGCTCGGCGGCGAGCAGGCGGGCCAGTGAGGTTCAGGATGACGATTGCGCGGCGCCCGGGGCGCCGCTGAGGAGAGACCAAGGATGGCTATCAGGGAAGAAGAGGTTCCCATTCAGATCACGCACGACCGCCTCCAGAACGTGATCGAGGCGCTCTCGTACGCCTCGGTCGACGAGTTCGACGCCTGCATCACGCTCCTCGAGAGCAACATGCAGGAGGACGAGTTCAACGAGCTCGAGGTGGCGTTCATGATCTTCGTCAAGGAGCTCCGGGCCGCCAAGGGAGCGCTCACCGAGGCGCTCGCCAAGCACGAGGCCGCCAACCGGGAGCTGGAGGCCAAGCTGGAGACGATCGAGCGCCAGCAGGCCGCCATCCGCGAGCTCTCGACCCCGATCATCGAGGTCTGGGCCGGCGTCCTCTGCCTGCCGGTCGTCGGCATCGTCGACAGCCAGCGCAGCGCCGAGATGACCGAGACCCTGCTCGAGATGATCGTGGCCAAGCAGGCCCGCACGGCGATCGTGGACATCACCGGCATCGACGCCATGGACACCAAGACCGCCGACCACTTCATCAAGATGGCCAAGGCGGTCCGCCTGCTCGGCGCCGACTGCATCCTGTCCGGCATCAACCCGGGCATCGCCCAGACCCTGACCCACATCGGCGTCGACCTCACGGGGATCCGGACGCTGCGCAACCTGCGCGACGCCCTCCAGACGTTCCTGCGCGAGCACCATGGCGAGCACCTGCGGCCCGGGCCGGCCGGCCAGCGGGCCTGACGCCCGGAAAAACTGCCGCCACTTGCACGATTTCTTGGGCAGTGCAAGAATCCACATATCGTTCCGGAGGATAACGTGAAGCGATCGACGGCCGTATCGAAGGGCTCCGATGGCTCCGTGGGAAGATCCCGCGCGGCGGATCAGAACCTCGCCATCATCCAGATCCGCAACTGCCTGCTGGTCAGCATCCAGACCGAGCTGCACGACCGGCTCGCCCTGGACCTCCAGGAGTCGCTGATGGAGCGGGTGAGGATCGCGGACGCCATCGGGGTGATCCTCGACGTCTCCGCGGTGGAGGTCATCGACAGCTACATCACCCGCATCCTGAACGACATCGGCAAATCGGTGCGCTTCATGGGCGCCGAGTGCTACATCGTGGGCATCCGCCCGGCGGTAGCCATGACCCTCATCGAGATGGGGGTCGAGCTCGACTCGGTCCACACCGCCCTGAACCTCGACCTGGCCCTGGAAAGGCTCGAGCTCCTGCAGTGAGAACCGTGGAGGACGCGGTAGGAGCGGTCCTCTCGGGAGCGATCTCCGCGATCACTCAGCGGAGCATCTTCAACCGCCTCGGCGGGCTGGCCCGGACGCCGGTGGGCCAGCTCGGACCCGTGGAGCGGCAGACCGTCCTCAAGGAGCTGGAGAGCTCGCTGCGCCTGTTCGCGCGCGGCAGCAGCGCCGAGCTCCTCGCCGCCTGCGAGCGCGCCCTGAGCGACGTTTCGGGGTCGGGCGCCGCCGCCACGTCCTCGGGCGGGTCCGGGACGGGCGCGGGAGGACCCGCCGCCGCGGCGAGCAAGGCGACGATCCACAAGGTATTCGCGGTGGACCAGGAGAAGGACATCGCCACCGCCCGCCTGGAGGCATGGTCCGAGGCGGTGCGCATCGGCCTGTCCAAGTTCACGGCGGTGAAGGTCGCCACGGCGGTGTCGGAGCTCGCCCGCAACATCGTCTTCTATGCCGGCAAGGGGACGGTCGAGCTGCGCGCCACCGAGGACGAGCGCGGCCCCAGCCTGCAGATCGTGGCCACCGACCAGGGGCCCGGCATCGAGCCCCGCAGGCTGGAGGAGATCTGGGCCGGCACCTACAAATCGCAGCGCGGCATGGGCAAGGGCCTCCTGGCCGTCAAGAAGCTGGTGACCGACTTCCATCTCGACACCGGCCCCGGCAAGGGCACGACCGTCACCTGCATCTTCCGGGGCGAACGCTGATGGCCATGGATCGACATGGCAGCCGAAGTCGCGTACACTGCGCCCAAGAAACCTTGTGTGAATTGAGTCCTTGCGGGCTGCGCGCCCGGTGCAAGGGTTGCTTGGAGGATTGACTGATGAGGCCAAATCTCGCAGAGATCGAAGCCAGCGGCGAGGGCAGGGTCGGCAGGCACACGAACGCCTTCATCCCCCCTGACACCTTCTACATGAAGATCGTCGGCGACCTGAACGACGAGGAGGGGAAGAAGGTCAACGGCGCCCACTGGGAGATCGGCAAGGACATCGACGGCGTCTTTTTCCTCTGCGACATCGCAGAGCTCGAGAGCGTCGGTCCGGCCGTGCGCAAGGAGGCGGTGGAGGTCCAGAAGAAGATGAACATCGCCGGCGCCGCGGTGCTCAAGGCGCCCCTCAAGGCGCGCATCTTCGCCAAGCTGATCCTCACCGCGACGAACATGTTCAAGTCGGAGAAGATGCCGGTGATGTTCGTCGACACGCCCGAGGAGGCCTGGGACTGGATCGAGAAGCGGCGCGAGGAGTACCGGGCGAGAAAAAAGGCAAGCTAGGCCCGCCGCAGCAGCACCAGCAGGACGGTAGCGAGGAGCGAGAGCCCCCCGATCGCCAGGCCGGCCGCGAAGCCCGGAGGGATGAACCGCAGCTCGACCCGGGAGGCTCCCGGCGGCACGTGGACGCCGAGGAATGCGCCGTTCACCACCACGGTCTCGAACGGCCCGGCCCGCCAGCCCTCCGGCATCAGAAGGGAGGTCGCGAGCAGACGGTCGCCGGAGCCGGGGACGTCCAGCGCGATCCTCCCCGGCGCCAGGGAAGCCACCCGGACCTCCCCCCGCTCCCCCACCCAGCCGACGGCCCGGCGGTCGAATACCGCAACGCGGCGCGGGTCCTTCAGCGCGGAGACCCACCGGCCTGCGTCCCCCTGCCGGATCGCCTCGGCCGCGGCCGGCAGGAACCAGCGGGGCAGCGCGTCGGGATTGCGGTAGAGGCGGTAGTGCTCGAACCGGCCGGCGTCGATCCGCTCCATCGTCCGGGGCGGCTCGAACGCCGCGACCGACGCCACCACCCGCACGTTCAGGAAATCCAGGAACGGATGATCGATCCCCCGGAACGCGGGGAAGTAGTTCGCGGTCGTCGGAGCGAACCCGAAAGCCGCCTCCAGCGTCCGCAGGTAGGGCATGGGCGCCAGCGGATTGTGCGTGCGCGCTTCGGCGATGCCGTACACGGCGAGCAGCGAGGGGAACAGCATCTGCTCCTCGCCCGCGACCCGCCAGGGCCCTCCGTCCGCGACTTCCCGCTTGAGGAAAACCATGAAGTCGGTGGCCGGGTAGAACAGCGCCGGATCGCTCTCGGGCAGATGGCTGCGCGCCCAGGGTCCGAGATCGAGGACGAGCACCAGCGCGAGCCCGGCCGCGGCGAGCGCCGGCCGCTTCCATCCCAGGAGAGCCGAGGCGGCGAGCAGGAGCCAGAGCGCGATGACGTACGGATCGGCCTGCGCGGCGAGGCTCAGGGCCGCGGCACCGGCGACGGCGATCCAGGCCGCGAGCGCGCGCCGGGGAGATCGCGCGCGCAGCAGCCGGTCGATCCCCATCCCGCCGGCGACGGCGAGGGCCAGGCAGCCGACGAGCAGGGTGCGCGACCAGGCGACCGTCTTCAGGGCCTCCACCGAGTAGATGGCGTGCGCGAGCGGGAGAGACTGGGCCGCAACGAGCAGGCTGAGCGCGGCGAAGGCGAGGAACGGCCAGGACCTCCTCCGCCGGAGCGCGAGCAGCGCCACGGCCGAGCCCGCGAGGGCCACGAGCCCGGCATAGCCGCTGTCCGCGTCCGCCCAGTTGAACGGGCCGCGGAACTCGTCCAGATAAGGCCGGCCGAAGACCCGCGGGTTGAGCGGGGACAGGATGAGCCGTCCGAAGCCGGGCAGGAACCAGGTCCAGGGGTCCTTCATGTCCAGATGGTAGGAAGGCAGCTCGCGCACGAGGGTCTCCTGCGCCCGTTGCGAGTGCGGCAGGTACAGGGCGAACGGCAGCAGGTGCGGCGCGGCCAGTCCGAACCCGAGAAAGGCCGCCAGCGCCGCGGCCCCGAGCCCGCGGACGAAGTGCCCTTTTCGGCGATACCGAGCCAGAGAGACCCCGCAAAGGGCGGCGAACAATCCGCCCATGGCCGCCGTCTCCGGGTGTCCGGAGAGCAGCAGCGCCGCGGTGAGGACGGCCGCCGTCGCCAGGCTGAGAGCTCCCCCGCCCCGGAACAGCCGGATCACGGCCGCGGTCAGCCAGGGGACCCAGGCGAGCGCCGCCGTGTGCGGGAAGAGCGCCCATGCCATCATCCCGCCGCCGAGGGCAAACCCGGCCCCCGCGAGGAGGCTGGACCGCCGGCTCACTCCCACCGCGCGGGCGAGCACCCAAGTGCCCTGGAAGGCGACGAGGATCTTCAGCGCCAGCGTGGCCAGCAGGAAGTGCTGGATGGGCAGCGCCCGGGCCGGCATGGCAATGGGCGAGACCGGCGACGCCTGCGGATTGACCCAGGGGGAGCTGCCCCCTTCCAGCTCGTCCGACCAGAGCGGCAGCCGCAGGCCGCGCAGGGCGTGCCGCACCTCCAGCTCCCAGGGGAGGAACTGGTAGACCGCGTCGTTCAGCAGATCGTGGCGATGGGTCGCCGCCACCCGTGGCGCGAGAGGGATCCCCAACTGGAGGATGTCGGCCGGCACGAGCAGCCGGGTGCGGTCGATCCAGGGGAACAGGAGGACGAGAGGCAGCGCGATCCCCAGGACCATCACGTGCCGCTCCAGCCGGCGTCCGAGGCCCTTGGCCAGAAGCCAGCACACCACCTGCATGGCTCCCAGCAGCGCCAGGAGCCCGAGGAACAGCCGCCCGTCGAAGCTCACGGCGGAAATATATCCTGGCACACGGATTGAACCCTGCATGGGCAGGAGGTGGAATCCCATGGAAACCGAGGTCCGGCCCCAGGACAAGCAGGAGAAGCGCGACGAGGAGCGGAAGGACAAACCGCCGCGGATGCCCCGGATCGACCATGAAGACCGGGTCGAGGAGGCGTCGGACGAGTCGTTCCCGGCGAGCGATCCGCCGGCCTACTGAGCCTTGACCCACGCTCCGTTTACGCCTAATCTCGCCCTGTGGCAAACGACTTCGGGTACGACCTGCCCGCGCTCGAAAGCTCCCCGGGCGCCAAGAAGGAGAAGGTCAAGCAGCGGGACTTCGAGCGGCGGCCGAAGCGCGCCCGGCCCTCCTCCCCCTACGTGGAGCTGCACACCGCGTCGGCCTTCTCCTTCCTGAACGGCGCCTCGCTCCCCGAGGACATGGTCCAGCAGGCCGCGGAGCTGGGGCTCCCGGCCGTGGCCCTCGTGGATGCCAACGGCGTCTACGGCGCGCCGCGCTTCTACCAGGCCGCGAAACAGGCCGGAGTGCGCGCCCTGGTCGGCGCCGAGGTCGTGCTCGACGAAGGGCCCGGTGTCCAGAGCACGGCCAAAGCCGGGCCTCTGGGGCTGGTCCCCGATCCACCCGAGAAGAAAGTCCTGGGCATTCCCACGGGCGAGCGCGTGACCCTGCTCGTCGAGAACCGGGCCGGCTACAAGAACCTCTGCCGGATGCTCACCACCGCCGCCCTCCACCGCCCCAAGGGGGAGGCGCGGGTCACCTGGGATCTCCTGGCCGAGCACGCCGGAGGGCTCCACTGCCTGACCGGCGGCGACGAAGGCCCGGTCGCGCGCGAGCTGGCCCAGGGCGGCGTCGATCCCGCCCGCAAGCTCCTCGAGCGCCTCGCCGTCTACTTCGGCGGGCGCGTCCACGTCGAGCTGCAGCGTCACCGGCTGCGCGACGAGGAGCACCGCAACCGCGCCCTGATCGACCTCGCCCGCAAGCTGCGGCTCCCCCTGGTCGCGACGAACGGCGCGCGCTACGCCAGGCCCGAGGACAAGCCGCTCCACGACGTGCTCTCCTCGATCCGCCATCACACCACCCTGGACGCGGCCGGCCGCCTGCTCGCCAGCCACCGCGAGCGGCACCTGAAATCGCCGGACGAGATGGCCCGCCTGTTCGCGGACCTGCCCGAGGCGATCGAGGAAACCGCCCGCCTGGCCGGCCGGCTCGACTTCACCCTGGCCGATCTCGGCTACCGCTTCCCGGAGTACCCGCTGCCGCCGGGCGAAACCCCCGCGTCCTACCTCAGGCACATCACCTGGAACGGGGCCAAGGCCCGCTTCCGGCCGCTGACCGCCAAGGCCCAGGCGCAGATCCAGAAGGAGCTCGACCTGATCGAGAAGCTCGATCTCGCGGGCTACTTCCTCATCGTCTGGGACATCGTGAACTTCTGCCTGCGGGAGAACATCCTGGCCCAGGGGCGCGGCTCCGCGGCCAACAGCGCGGTCTGCTACGCCCTCTCGATCACGGCCGTGGACCCGGTGAAGATGGAGCTGCTCTTCGAGCGCTTCCTCTCCGAGGAGCGCGGCGAGTGGCCGGACATCGACCTCGATCTGCCTTCCGGCGATCAGCGCGAGCGGGTCATCCAGCACGTCTACAGGACGTACGGGCCGCACGGGGCGGCGATGACGGCGAACGTCATCACCTACCGCGACCGCTCGGCCGCGCGCGAGGTGGCCAAGGCGCTCGGCTACTCGTCGGAGCAGGTCGACAAGCTCGCCAAGCAGCTCGGCACGTTCTCGTACGACGTCCACAGCGGCGATCCCAAGTCCTTCTCCGCCGAGGTCGCCGCCGCCGGTTTCGATCCCGAGGAGCCGCGGCTGAAGAAGTTCTCCGAGCAGTGGCTGCGCATCCACAACCTGCCGCGCCACCTGGGCCAGCACTCGGGCGGCAT
>JBJMGZ010000169.1:0-9289 GCA_045807605.1 Thermoanaerobaculia bacterium
GCTTCCGTTCACAGTGCCCACGAACTCTTCTGTGCTGCCAGGTAGGAAGTCGGCTACCAATGTATCTACAGCAAGAGCCAGTACAGGGCCATGCAGTGGAATCGCGGATACCCATGCGTGAATCTTCGCCCGTGTATTCCGATTCGCTTCGAAGGTTTCGTACGAGATCTTTATGGTTTGTCCGTCAGGATCAACGTACTTCAGCGGGTTGCTTCCGCCATAGGCATACCTATTCCAAGACTGTGGGCTGCCAGGATCTTGGCTCTTTTGCGACGGGTCAATCGATAGGAACCTTCCCGTCAGCGGGCTCGCATGCCGCGCATGCATGTAATCCAGATCATCCCCCGCCCCCGCCGCGCTCGCCAGATCCCGCTCGTGCCCGGTGAACTTCATCTGCTCGGCATCCTGGTTGAACGCTGTTGCCTCCTCGCCGAAGGGGTAATAGGCATGGTAGGCGACCACGGCCCCGGCGTCTTCCGTGAAGTAGCCGTTGACGTCGATGATCAGGTGGGCGCTGCCGGAAATCTGATTGTTGAAGAACGCCAGGGCGCCGTTGCCCAGCTTGAGGATTCCGTTGTTGGCCCGCGCGAGGCCGGGCAGATAGGAGATCGCCGAGGCCGTCGGCCGCGACTCGTTGGCGGGATAGCCGGTCATCTCTCCTTGCGTTGTGGCATCGACCACGGTGATGTTGACCGAGACCGCGGTGGCGCCACTCGGGACGCCGCAGGAGCCTGTCATCGGGACCTGCCGCGTTTCTCCGGCGACGAGCGGCGCCGACTGATTGCGGGTGTCGAGCACCCGGCAGGGTGTCAGTGTATAGAAGTCTCCTCCGCTTCCGGCCCCCGTTACGAGGCGCGGAGTTCCCAGGTGATCGAGATGGAAATGCCTGGTACCCTCGGTGGAGTGGCTGGAGGCCAGGAGCTGCGTGCCGCGGTAGATGTAGTCCTTGAAGGTGCTCCAGGAGGTGTGGGCCTCGTACTCGCGGAGCAGCCGGCCGTCCAGGTCTCTCAACGCCCAGAGCGAGCCGCCTCCACCGACACGGAAGGACCAGAAGCGCTCGTCTCCGGCGGTGTAGATGTAGCGCCAGTCCTCGGACCCCGCGAGCATCCTCGTCATCTGGTTGAAGCGGTCGTACTCGTAGGTGTTGCCGTTCCAGTTGGTGAGGTTGCCGGCGGAGTCGTAGACCGTGCCGGTGCCGTTCAGGCGGTTCGTGGAGGAGCTCGTCGGCGTCGAACGGCCGCTCGTGCCGCCGATCGACTGGATGTTGCCGAACGGATCGTAGGTGTAGCTCTGCCACTTCTGCGTGCCGCCGCCGGTCGCGCCGTCGTAGATGCGGCCTTCGATCAGGCGGCTCACCCGGTCGTAGAGGAAGTAGCCGTTGCCGGTCTTCACCACGTTGCCCGAGCCATCGTACCTGTAGATGCCCGAGCTCCAGAGCGTCACGCCGCTCCTCGCGGCCGAGATCGCGGACGGCCGGCCCATCATGTCAGGGTCGTTCCCCTGGGTGTCCACGATGCCGTTGGAATGGCTGACCTGGTTGAGCATGCCGTTCGGATGATAGCTGATCGAGCCGGCCCAGCCGGGCACCGAGGTCAGGAAGCCGTTCGTGTAGCCGGGGCTGACGGTGCGAGACACTGCCGTGCAGGCTGCGAAAGCACACTGCGGATAGCTCACGCTCCCGAGATTTCCCAGGGCGTTCCACGTCCAGCTCTGGGTGAAGGACTCCGATGGAGTGCCGTTGTAGATCATCTGGGTTGTACGGCTCGAAGCCCTGCCTTGCCGGGCGCCGTAGACATACGTCTCGGTGATCGCGGCCGTGGAGTTGAACGGCGAGCCCACGTAATTGTAGCGCGTCGCCGTCTCCAGCCGGCCGTTCGTCCTCGAGCCGGCGGCGTTGGAGGTGCCATACGAAAACGCCTTGAGCAATTGGCCGCCGTTGCCGGTCACCTGGGTCAGACGCTCGGCGCGGTCATAAGCAAACGTCAGGTTGTGCGGGCCGTCGGTCTTGTTCTGTGCGTGGCCGCGCGCGTCATAGTTCGAGTAGGTCACCGTGCCGTTGCCCGAGCTGCCCTTCTCCGGATGCTGCTCGCTGGTCATGAAGCCACGGTTGTCGTAGGTGAACCAGCGGTTCTGCGTTCCCGCCGAGGTCGTCTGCTGGACCCGACTCAGACGGTTGCCTAAGTCATAGAAGTAGGTCGTCGTCGTATTCGTCGCGTCGGTCTCGGCCTGCTCCTTGACCTGATAGAGGCGGCCCTGCCGGTCGTAGATCTCCTGTGTGCTGGAGAGCACTTCGTTGATCGTGCCACCGGTAATGCTGTTGCCCACCTTGGAGGTGCGGCTGACCTGCCGGATCCCGAGATAGGCGAGCGTCACGTCGTGGGCCGTGCCGTCGGGCGGGCGGATCGTCCCCGGCCGGCCGAACGGGTCGTAGCCGAGGTACTGGGTGGTCTTCAGGGTATTGCCCTGCTCGGAGACCGAGGTCTTCCAGTGCATCGCGTTATAGAGCGTCTCCCTCGTGGAATATGTGCCATCGGCCATCTTCGTCTGTTCCTGCCAGACCCGACCCAGGGAGTCGTACTTGACGAGCGCATCGGCCAGAAGCGTGCCTCCGCCGTTGGACTTGCGGAGGATCTGCACCTGCGCCGGCGTGCTCGCGTCCAGGGCGCGGGTGTAGACGTACTGCGTCCAGCCGTCGTGGCCGGTCTCGGGCTTGATCCAGACCAGCCGGCCCATCGCGTCGTACTCGTAGTCGGTTTGAATCAGCGAGGTGTCGCGGCTCGCTTTGACCAGGCCGGTCTTGACGTCGATGTCCGTGTCCAGGCTCAGGAACGACAGTGCCGTACCCGCGGCGTTGAAGTATTGCGACGAGCTGCCGGCCCCGTACTGCCAGGTGTGATCGATCCGGTACTGGTTGGCCGGAAGCGCGAGCCCGCAGAGCTCGCCGATGCCCAGGCTCTGGACGTCGCCGCCGTAGGATTCCTCGCGGATGAGGTTGCCCGACGTGTAGGTGAACGCGGTCACCAGGTCGTTGATCCCGCGGGCCGTGCCCGTCTTGAGCACCCGGCTGCGCAGCAGGGCTCCCGTGGCCGTGTCGAAGCAGTGCTCGGTTTTCGCGGTGACGCCGCCCTCGGTGCGGGTCTGTGCGTCGTAGGTGCCGAGCACCCAGGCTTCGTTGCTGCCCAGCATCACGAAGCTGCCCGGGTAAGTGCCCCGCGTCGGGTTGTAGTTGGTGACCGTGGTCGCGCTGTTGCCCGTGTCGAAGCTGCCGGAGAGCACGGTCTGCCGGTAGTGGCCCAGGCCGTCGAAATTCGAGGAGTCCGCGGCTTCCCACCTGCCGCCGTCGTCCTCGTAGGTCGTGCGCGTGGAGGAGACCCGGCGGTTGCGGTCCATGTTGACCTGAAAGTCGCCGTCGTTGAACGCCGCGTCGCGCTCGTAGGCCACGTAGCTGCTGCGCTTGAGCACGCAGTTGTTGCCCGCCCCGTCGCAGTCGTAGGCCCGGGTCGAGAGGTAGCGCCCGGCGCCGTCGGAGACGAAGCGGGTGAAGGGCAGGCTGTAGTCGAACTGGCTCCAGCCGTCGGACTCGTCCACGGCCACGGAGAAGTAGCTCTCGGTTTTGTCCCCGAGCGGCGTGGTCACGGTGCGGATCGCCTCCCGGCCCGGCGTGGTCGGTCCCGGGAACGGATTGAGCGACGGGGTGTAGGTCCAGGTGCCCAGGTTGGCACCGGAGGCGTCTTTGAGAGTCCGGCTGTAGACGCCGTGCGCGAGGCTGCGCCAGGGGCGCTCCTCGGTCTCCACCGGGAAGCCATAGGCGCCGTAGCCCCACTCCACCCGGCCGAGCACCGGCGTCGTGATCGCCTTGAGCACTCCGGGCAGGCGGCAGCCCGCTGTACCGTTGAGGTGATAGTCCGAGGTCGGCATCGACCAGCTCGAACCGTCGGGCAGCGCGACGGATGTGAGCAGCGGCACGATCACGTCGCCGGTCTCCGGATCGTTGTCCGGGCAGGCCCGCGGGATCGTCACCTGCGTGTAGCCGAAGGTGTAGGTCGCGGTCGTGCCGTTGAAGGCGGTCAGCACGACGCTGCCCACCACCCGGTTGTACCAGCTCGCCGTGACGAGGTTGACCGTCTGCGTGCGGCCGTGCTGATCCTGGATCTTCCAGGCTTTGACCTCGCCGGTGTCGACGTCGTGCACGTAGGTGACATTGGCCCAGTTGCCGAAGCGGTCCTCGATCCGGGTCAGGCGCCAGTCCCACTGGCCGTAGCTCGTGAAGGTCTGGATCGTGCCGTCCGGGAAGTCGATCGCGCGCTGGGTCGAGCTCAGGTTGCGGAAGCGCAGGTAGCTGTTGTCCCGGGAGTACTTGACCGAGCTCGTGGCCGACTCGCCCTCATGGAGATAGTCGTAGAAATTGTGCTCGGCCCCGCCGCCGTCGAGGTAGACCCAGTGGTTGGTCTCGTTGAACGGAGCGTTCGGCTCCAACAGCTCGCCCGGGGAGAGACGCCAGCCCATGCCGGCGTTGGAGCGGCGGCTGGGGAGCGCCTCTGTCGTGGCCGACGCGGTCTGCTCGAAGTCCCAGGCGTTGCTGTTGTAGGTGAGGGTCAGGCCGTAGGAGAGCCCGCCGCCCACGGGATAGCTGCCGCCGATGGGGATCGTCAGCACGAGGTTGCCGTTGAACAGGTTGACCGTGTCGAAGTCGCCGACGTGAAAGGCCTTCTCGGCCTGGAAGCCGCGCTCCTGGGAGGGGAAGGTGTCGGCAAGGAGCCGAGCGGGCAGGAGAGCCAGCGTCAGGATGAGGACGCCCCGCCTCACTGGCCGCCTCCGATCCGCACGGTGGCGGATTCCATGCGCTCGGGATCGATGACCAGGAGCACGTCCCGGGGTGAGAAGCGCTCGGGCGGCGGTGGGCCGCCCTCCTGCACGGGCCTCAGGCTGGAAAGCGCGGCGCGCAGGGTGCCGTCGGGCTCGCCGTCCTCGTCCGAGGCGCCCCCGTCGCCCACTCGGAGCTGCCAGGCTCCCACGCCGGGCCGCACCAGGAGGAGATAGGCGAAGCGGCGTTGAAGGTCGAGCCGGTTGAGCGCGGCTGGGATCGCCCTGCCTGGCAATTCCATCTCCAGGAGCGGGAAGCCCTCCGGAACGGCCACCGCAGTCTCGCCGGTGGCCAGGTCCACGGCAAACCAGATGGAGCGCAGCGGCACCTCCTGTCCCAGCTCCAGGCGGACCGTGCCGTCGCCGTCCTCGTCCGTGACGATCGCATGGCGGGGGACGACGTTGGTGGACCGGCGAGAGATCTCCCGGGCCACGCTGAACCAGACGGTCTGGCCCTTGGGGCTGATCCCCCGGACCATGACGGCGTCCGGCTCGAACGAGATCCCGGGAGGGGCGGCGGCGGACAACGGAATGGCGAGCAGGACAAGACCAGCGGCCAGTGCTTTCAATCCCAGGCTCCTCAAAGGATTTCGAGCTCAAAACGCAACGGGAGAAGGTCGGCTTCGGGGAAAACGGGAGGCTAGGGGTAGTTCTAGCATGCTGCTGAGCGAGAAGCGATTCGTCTTCTTTTTCAAACAGTCCTCACTTATCTCTTGTGCTCGGCAGAGGGAAAGTGGGACACCCGTCCTGGTTTCGGATGCCGCGTGGATGGTGCGGCGGAGGAGCCAAAGAGGCATGCACGGCTCCTGGGGACCATTCGTCTTGAGGAAGGCCGCGCCGGGAGGTCCGCGAGCTGGCCGAGGCGGGCCGCTGGCACCGGGGAGCGGGACATCCCCGCTCAATGCGGCGCGCGGGCGCTGGGGAGGAGGTCATCCCGGGCGGGGAGGCGGCGCTCCCGCGCGCTGGCGGAGCGCGGACGCCGGGGAGGAGGTCATCCCGGGCGGGGAGGCGGTGCTCCCGCGCGCTGGCGAAGCGCGGACGCCGGGGATGACCCGCTCCCCGACGGGGATGAGGGCTTCCCGGCCCTGGCGGAGCGCCCGCGCCGGGGAGCACGCAGCCCTCGCCGCGAGCGCCTCATCCCCGGACAAAACAAGGCGCCTGCAGCGGGGGCGAGCCTTTCCCCTTCCCGCCCACGGCGCTCTCCCCTTCCGTCGGCCGGCCGGTTAAGATCTCAAGCGCCGATGCCGACCTTCACGCGATTCGTCGAACGCCCGCTGATGGCGCTCCTGCCGGAGCAGGATCGGCCCGCGCTCGTCCGCTATGGCTGCGCGGCGCTCGCCGTCGTCGTCGCGACCCTGGTCCGCTGGCTGCTCCACGAGTCGCTCGGAGGGAACGTCCCGTTCCTCCTCTACTTCCCGGCGATCATCGTGGCCGGCTGGCTCGGCGGGCTGGGGCCGGCGCTGCTCGCGACCGCGCTGTCGGGGTTTGGCGCGGAGTACTTCTTCATGGAGCCCACCCTCTCGTTCCGGCTTGCCACCCGGGGCGAGGTGCTCCGCCTGTCCCTGTTCATGGGGGTGGGAGTCTTCATCAGCCTGCTGATCGAGGAGCTGCACCGGTCCCGCTGGCGCGTGCAGGCCACGGCGCTGGAGCAGATCCGGCATCAGGAGGAGCTGCTGCGCAACCGGCAGGAGAGCGAGGAGCGCTTCCGCATCGCCTGGCGGGAGGCCGAGGCCGCCAGCCGCAGCAAGGACGAGTTCCTGGCCACCCTCTCCCACGAGCTGCGCACGCCGCTCAACGCCATCCTCGGCTGGACCCAGATCCTCGAGCTCACGCCGGGCGACGGCGAGAAACGCGCGCGCGGGCTCCAGACCATCCACCGCAACGCCAAGGCCCAGGCGCAGCTCATCGACGACCTCCTCGACCTGTCGCGGATCGTGTCGGGCCAGATGCGGCTGGACGTCCGCACGATCGACCTGCTGGCGGTGATCGACGGCGCGGTCGAGGCGGTCCGGCCGGCGGCCGAGGCCCGGAGCATCCGCCTGCACCGGGTGCTCGATCCCCAGGCCGGCCCCATCGCCGGCGACGCCGACCGCCTGCGCCAGGTGGCCTGGAACCTGCTCTCGAACGCGGTCAAGTTCACACCCAAGGGGGGCCGGGTGGAGGTGCGGCTGGAGCGGGTGAATTCACACGTGGAGATCATCGTGGCCGACTCGGGGATCGGGATCAGCCCCGAGTTCCTGCCGCACGTCTTCGACCGCTTCCGCCAGTTCGACAGCTCGGCGTCGCGCACCCACGGCGGCCTCGGCCTGGGGCTCGCGATCGTGCGCCACCTGGTCGAGCTGCACGGCGGCACCGTGGAGGTCCGCAGCCCGGGGCTGGGGCAGGGCTCGACCTTCGTCGTCGCCCTGCCGCTCTCGATCGCCCGGCTCGACGCGCCGGAGACCCGGGTTCATCCGCGGGCGGTCGAGGAGGCCGCGGCCTGCCGCGACGATCCCGCGCTCAACCTGCGCGGCATCCGGGTCCTGGTCGTGGACGACGAGCCCGACGCGCGCGAGACCCTGATGGAGATCCTGGAGCACTGCGAGGCCGAGGTGCTCGCCGTGAGCTCCGCCGGCGAGGCCATCCGCGAGCTGGCGAGGTTCAGGCCCCACGTTCTGCTGAGCGACATCGGCATGCCGGGGGAGGACGGCTACGCGCTGATCCGCCGGGTGCGCGAGCTGCCGCCCGAGCGCGGCGGGCGCGTCCCGGCTGCCGCGCTGACCGCGTTCGCCCGCGGCGAGGACCGCCGCAGGGCGCTCCTCGCGGGATTCCAGATGCACGTGCCGAAGCCGGTCGAGGTCAACGAGCTCGCCACCGTGGTGGCCACGCTCGCCCGCGGGACGGCTCCGGATGCGAACAACAGCGGCGTCAGCGCAGCGCGTCCGCCTTCGCCGCCAGGATGAAGTCGTTCTCGGAGAGCCCTCCGACCGCGTGGGTCCAGAGGGTGACCTTCACCTTTCCCCAGGTGAGGAAGATGTCGGGATGGTGCCCCTCCTCCTCGGCCACTTCGCCGAGGCGGTTCACGAAATCCAGCGCCTGCCGGAAATCCTTGAAGAGGTACTCCTTCTCCAGGTGGTGCTCGCTGACCAGGGTCCAGCCTTCGAGCTGACCATACAGCCTGCGCAGCTCGAGCCCCTTGAGCGCGGGGCCTCCCGCCTCGCAGGGCTCGCACTTCTTCGTCGCCAGGTCTTCCATGCCTCTCACCTCCCTGCGCCCGCCTCAGACGCGGTCCCGCAGCCCCTTTTCGCCCGAGTGTTCCGCGCAGTGCGCGCAGCAGTAGATCGAGCCGTGCGCCTCCACGCCGTGGCCGATGACCCGGCAGCCGC
This sequence comes from Thermoanaerobaculia bacterium, assembly GCA_045807605.1. Classification (GTDB taxonomy): domain Bacteria; phylum Acidobacteriota; class Thermoanaerobaculia; order Multivoradales; family UBA5704; genus DATMER01. The sequence continues at coordinate 8,229 of JBJMGZ010000169.1, forward strand.
AGTGCTCGCACTTCGGCGCCAGAGCCTGGATCGCGCACTCGAAGCTGTCGAAGACGTGGGGCTCCCCCGCCGTCTCTCCCGCCATGACCACCTCGAAGGATTTGTCATAGGTGTTGCCGCACACTTCACAGGTCGCCATCGTTCACCTCCTCCAGGTTGAGACTGCAACCCATGTGCCGACAAGGGGTTTCCGCGCATGGCACAGGCCTTGCCTTGTCTCTCCGCAGCCGGCGGCCCGGCCCTCCGACATGGAGGGGCGGCGATCCCGGATGACAGGAGCCTCCGATGCAACCTCCGATCTACAGTCCATCGCGATACGCACGGCTGCGGCTCTCGGACATGGCGCCGAATCAGCGCCGCGCGGTGATCGCCGGGTTGACCGCCTCCGTCCTGCTGTTCCTGACGGGCTTCGTCCTCGCCGGCTACTTCTGGAGCCTCTCGCGCCAGTTCCCGAAGGCGCCGTTCAAGCAGCCTTCCCGCCTCTATGCCATGCCCACCCGGCTGGAAACCGGCATGCCGGAGACCGCCGCGGAGCTGATCGCGGAGCTGGAGGCGGCAGGGTATCGCAAGGGCGACAGCGCGAAGATCGGGTCCTATCGCCAGGAGGGGCCGCGGTTGATCGTCAACCTGCGCCGGTTTCCCACTCCCGAGGGCGAGGCCGGAGGCTTCGTGGCCGAGATCACCCTGGGCGGCGGACGCGTGCAGGGCCTGAAGGCCGATGGCCGCAAGACCGAGGGCCTCACGCTGGAGCCGCCGCTCCTGGCCTCTTTCTACGGTCCCGACCTGGCGGAGCGCCGGCCGGTCACCCTGGACGAGATGCCCGACTACGTGCCCAGGACCGTGCTCGCGGCCGAGGACGATCACTTCTTCACCCATCCCGGCGTATCGGTCACGGGCATTGCCCGCGCCCTGCTGGCGAACCTGCGCGGCGGCGAGGTGCAGCAGGGAGGCAGCACGATCACCCAGCAGCTTGTCAAGAACCTCTACCTGTCGAGCAAGCGGACGCTGGTGCGCAAGGGCAAGGAGGCCTGGATCGCGGTGATGATCGAGGCGCGCTTCAG
>JBJMGZ010000170.1:0-5557 GCA_045807605.1 Thermoanaerobaculia bacterium
ACGACTCACTTCGCCGAGGACCCGCAGCTCGGGGTGGAACTGCTCGACGCCCTGCGCCGCGGCGAGATCGTGGCTCTCCAGGGGGACCGGCCGCGCAACGGCGGCCGCAGCGCGGACATCGCGCTGTTCGGCCGGCCGTTCCCGGTGCCGATCGGCCCGGTGGCGCTCGCCCGCGCGGCCGGGGTGCCGATCCTGCCGGTCTTCGTGTTCCGGGAGGGCCGCAAGCGCTACCGCTGCTCGCTGCGCGCGCCGATCCGCGTCGGCGGTACCGGCGGGCATGGCAGCCGCCAGGCGGAGATCGATCTCGCCCTGCAGCGCTTCGCCGCCGAGCTCGAATGGGCCATCTCCCACCGCCCGTACCAGTGGTTCTGCTTCAGGAAGCTGTGGGGGGTGAGAGAATGAGACGGGAGGAGGGTGCCATGGCGACACTGACCATCGAGCTTCCCGAAGAGGTCTACACGGCGTTGCGCCGTTCCCCTGCGGAGGTGCAGAAGGATGCCCGCTTGACGCTGGCGATCCACTGGTATGCGCGCGGGCTCGTCTCGCAGGAGCGGGCGGCGATGATCGCCGGCCTCGACCGGACCGACTTCCTGATGGCCCTGGCGAGCGAGAAGGTGGACGCCTTTGCGGTGGATACCGAAGCGCTCGCCAGAGAGATCTCGCGTGAGTGAGGCGGCGGTCGTCGACGCCTCACCTCTCATCTATCTCGCGCACGCCAACCTGATCGACCTGTTGCGGCTCGCCAGTCCGCAGATCCTGGTCCCCGCGCCAGTTGCGCGGGAGATTCGCCGCCGCGGCGCGACCGATCCAACGGTCCAGGTCCTGGAGAACACTCCCTGGCTGCGGGAGGTGAAACCGGGTCTTGACTCTCCCCGTGTGGCGCTCTGGGCACTCGGCCCTGGAGAGACGTCGGTCCTGTCCTGGGCTCTGGCTCACGCGGGAACCCTGGCGGTCCTCGACGACCTGGCCGGCCGTCGCTGCGCCGAGGCTCTCGAAATCCCTCTCATCGGGACCCTGGGACTCGTCCTCAGGGCGAAGCGCAGGGGAGATCTCCCGGCTGCAAGGCCTGTGGTGGAGAGGCTGCGCGAAGCCGGGATGTACCTCTCCGACTCAGTGCTCTCCCGGGCGCTCGTGCTTGTGGGGGAGTGAGTCGATGTACGTGCTGATCAGCCCGGTGACCACCTCCCCCACGCTCACCTCGTAGATCGACAGCGGCGGCGCGCTGCCAGCGGGCTTCACGATGACCGGCAGCGGCCGGCCCGCGGGCAGCCATGGCGTGCGGAAGCGGGCGTTGCGGATGGCCACCACGTAGCCGATCCGGGGCTCTCCCGAGGAGCGGGCCAGGGCTTCGAGGAGCGCTGCTGCCTGGGCGCCGGCCTCCAGGCCCACGAAGGCGGGGGCGCGGCCGGCCTGCACGAAAGGGTTGTCTTCGGGGATCACGGCGAGCGCGGCCGTCCGCACCAGCAGGGCCGGGGGTGCATGGGGGATCAGGTCCGTGAGGAGAGAGTCCGTGGAGGGCGCCTCCACCACCTCTGCCTCCTCCCCGCCGATCCGGATCACGCCGTTGCTAACGGCCTCCTCATCCCGCCGCATCTCGAACCTCACCACATCCCCCGTCTCTTCCAGGGACAGGTCCAGGACGTCCCCCGGCAGCACCGGCTTCCTCAGCTTCAGGACCCGGACCTCCGCGAGCGGTGGATCGCCGAGCGCCTGCGCGACCAGGGCCAGATGGGCGATGCCCGGGAGGATGGGATGGCCGGGGAAGTGCCCTGCGAAGAAGGGGCTCCCCTCCGGGATCACGATCCTCATTCGAACAGCGAGAAGCGCTGGCGCCGCGGCACCAGCGGCACGAAGCGGTTGACGAAGGCGAAGACGTCCATGAGCTTCACCCGCCAGCGCACGCCGAACGCCGGGCGTGGGAACGCGTAGCCCGCCAGGAGCGACAGCGTCGCCTGGTGGACGCGGAGCGGCCCGGTGCCGTTCAGGAAGAGCTCGCGGAACGAGTGCTGGTAGTAGCGGTCGATCAGCCCGAAGAAGGCCGAGGAGCTGCCGTCCACGAAGCGGTTGTAATCCCGGCGGACTTTCTCCGGGGAGGAAGTCCCGCGCAGCAGGGCGGTGATGCCGCGCGCCGCCTCCACACCGCTCATCATGCCCATGCACACCCCGGTCGAGAAGATCGGATCGACGAACACCGCCGCATCTCCCACGAGGAAGTAGCCCGGGCCGGCATAGGGCGAGCAGCGGTAGCTGAAGTCCGCGAGCACGTGGTAGCCCGAAGGGCCTTCGGGATAGACCGCGGCGGCCATTCTCTCCTTGACCGCCGGGCAGCGCTCGATGGCCCAGGGGAGCATCTGCTCGGGCGGCAGCCCTACCTTCTTGGCCTGGTCCGCGTGCATCACCACGCCGACGCTCGTCCGCGTCTCGTCGAGCGGGATCAGCCAGAACCAGCCCTCGTCGCTCATCACGATGACGATGAAGCCGCCCTCGGGCCCCTCGCGGCGGGCCACGTTCTCGAAGTGGCCGAACCAGGCGGCCTTCCGGCGGTGCGGCAGCACCTTCCGGATGCCCAGGTGCTTGCCGAGCAGCGTCGACTGGCCGCTCGCATCCACCAGCCAGCGGGCGGAGATCTCGCCGGCGTCCGTCAGCGCCTCGACGCGCCCGTCCTCCAGGCGGACGATCTTGCGGACGGCCTGCTCCTCGCGCACCTCCACGCCAGCCGCCCGGGCGGCGTCGAGGAGCATGGCGTCGAAGGGCGCGCGCTCGATGTTGAAGGAGACGGTCTCGCCGCGGGTGAGCGTGTCGGTGAACCAGAAGAGCGAGCCCTCGTCGCGGCCGTGGCCCATGACGAACTCCGCCCCGCGCTTCTCGACCTGGGGGATCTTCTGCAGCTCCGCCTCGAGCCCCAGCTCCCGGATCAGGGCCATGTTGCGCGGCAGGAACGACTCGCCGATGTGGAAGCGCGGGAAGCCCGAGCGCTCCAGGAGCAGGACGCGCCAGCCTTCCAAGGCCAGGGCGCGGCCCGCGGTGGCCCCGGCCGGGCCGCCGCCGATGACGAGAACGTCGTATTGCGTGCTCTCAGGAGTCATCACGGGCAGTAGAATATCCCCATGCGACCCGCTTTGCAGTTCCTCTTCCTCCTCTCCTTCGCCCTGCCTGCCTGCGCGGTCGAGTACCAGGCCGAGCTCAAGGGCGAGCCGGTCCCCGAGCCCGCGTTTCTGGCGTTCGAGCTCGCGCCCGCCCCGCCCGAGATTGCGGAGGCGCTGCCCGTGCCCCCCGCCGCGGAGGACCGGGTCTTCGCGGGGAGCTTCCGCCCGACCCCCGAGCATCCGGAGCTGCAGGTGGTGCTGGTGGAGCCGCCGCGGGGCGAGCCCTGGCTCTACGCCGACGAGGACCTCGATGGCAGGTTGAGCGCCGGGGAGCGGTTCCTGCCGGGGACGCCGGAGGCGCCTGGGGAGGTCCTGCTGAAGCTCCCGCCGCTCCAGCCGGGGCGGCTCCGCCATCCGGTCCGCCTGCGCTTCTCCCCGGCGCCTGCCGCGGAAGGCACCCGGCGGATGCTCCGGTCGTGGGGCGCGAACGTGGAGGGGACGGTCCAGATCGGCCTGATGGAGATGCTGGTCCGCTACCCCGTCGATCCCAGGACCGGCCAGGCCTCCCCCAAGGGCCGGATCGGGATGGACCTGGACGAGGACGGCGTCATCGAGATGGAGCGCTCCGCGGGCGAGGTCAAGATGGACGTCGGCGACGGGCCTCCGATCTTCCGCCACCGGGACACCTATCTCTCCATCTCCAGCTTCGATCCCGCCACGGGACGCCTGGTCGTGAGGACCCATCCGGCCTCGGACTACAAGGAATTCGACCTGCGGCCCGGCGCGGAGCTCGAGGACTTCGCCTTCACGGACCTGGAAGGCCGGCAGCGCCGCTTCTCCGAGCTGCGCGGCAAGGTCGTGCTGCTCGACTTCTGGACCGCCTCGTGCGGGCCGTGCATCCTGGAGATGCCGGCGCTGCGCAAGGTCCAGCAGGATCTCGGCGGGCGCGGGTTCGTGATCCTCGGCATGGACATCGAGGACGACCTGGAGACGCAGAAGAAGTCCGTGGCCGAGCTGGACATGCCCTGGCTGCACGCCACCTCGGCCAGCGTGGAGGACATCATCCTGAAGCGGTTCGGGGTCATCACCTTCCCGACCCACCTCCTCGTCGACCGCGAGGGCCGCATCGTCTCGGTGGGCGATCCGGGCCAGCCGCCGCTCAAGAAGGACCGGCTGGCGGAGACCGTGGAGGAGGTCGTCTCCCGCAAGCCGCCGGTCGAGTACGTGGGCCGGCTCGACGGGGAGCCGGTTGCCCAGGGCAGCCCCGGCTCGGCAGTGAAGCTCGATCCCGCCTCGCCGGAGCTCGTGGCGGCTCTGCCGGCGCCTCCCGCCCCGGAGGAGAGGGTCTATGCCGGGAGGATGCGGCTGCTCCGCGGCGTCGAGCTGGACGCGCAGGTGGCCCTGGTCCAACCTCCCGAGGGAAAGCCCTTCCTCTACGTGGACGCCGACCTCGACGGCAGGCTGGCGGCCGGGGAGCGCTTCGAGCTCGGGGCCTCGCCCGGCCTGAAGGAAGGGTGGGGAGCGGCGCTCGTCCGTTTTCCCATGGCGACGGGAAGCGTCCGCGCCTATCCCATCCTCCTGAGCTGGAACCCCGAATCGCGCCCGAAGACCGCGGAGGATCCCTACTTCATCCTGCGCTCGCTGTTCGCCTTCGTCGAAGGCACGGTGCCGGTCGAGGGGCGGCAGGTGAAGGTGCGCTATCCCTTGAGCCGCACGGCCGCCGACGTGGACTTCGAGTCGGGGGAGGTGGCGATGGACCTGGACGGCGACGGGACGTTCTCCCGGAGCCTCGCCGCGGGGGAGACCCGGATGGCCACCGGGACGCCCGAGCCGGTCGTCTTCCGCCTGGGCGATCTCTACCTGTCCACGCGGAGCGTCGACGCCGCGGCCGGTCGGGTCGTGCTCCGGACCCATGCCCCGTCGGAGTACCGGCACGTCGAGCTCGCCCCCGGAAGCCCGGTGCCGGACTTCGAGTACACCGACCTGGAGGGCAGGACCCGCCGGTTGTCGGAGCTGCGCGGCAAGGTGGTCCTGCTGGACTTCTGGGGCGTCTGGTGCCCGAGCTGCGTGGAGGAGATGCCGCGCCTCCGGAAGGCCTACGAGACCTATCGCGGCCGGGGGCTCGAGATCCTGGGCATGGACCGGGCCGACAAGCCGGACGAGCAGAAAAAGTTCGTCGCGGAGAAGGGCCTCCCCTGGTTGCACGCCACGGCGGCGAGCGTCGAGGACGTGATCCGGAAGGGCTTCGGAGTCTGGAGCTTCCCCACCAAGATCCTGCTCGACCGCGAGGGCCGGGTCCTCGCGGTGCTGGACGAGGACGAGACCGGGGAAGGGCTGCTGAAGGTGCTGGAGGCGGCCCTCTAGCCCTCGCCCACCTCGAGCCGGTAGCTCCAGCGGTCCGGCCGCTTGCGCTCGCGGCGCAGCCGGACCGGCCCGCGCAGGGGGGACTGGACCCAGCCGTCCGCGTCGGG
>JBJMGZ010000171.1:0-6808 GCA_045807605.1 Thermoanaerobaculia bacterium
GCGCTCGGCTCGAAGAGCGTGGCGAACTCGATCCCCTCGCCGGCCGGCAGGTTGGTGGGGATCAGGCTGGTCTGGACGTTCCTGGCGATCTGCAGCTCCTTCTCCAGGATCTCCTTCTGCGCGGCCGCGGCCACCGACGACTCCAGGTGCTCGGCCATGGCGTTGAACGAGCGCTGCAGGTCGCCGATCTGGTCGCGGCGCTTGACCGGGATGCGCACGCCGAAGTCCCCGGCCCGCACCGCGGTCGTGGCCCGGCTCAGCCGGTTCACGGCCCGCGACAGGCCGACGATCATGAAGACCGCCATCAGGGCCGCGATGACGTAGACGTCGAAGAGCAGGGCCGCGAACAGGACCAGCGTCCCCCAGGCCGCCGAGTTGACCTCGCCGGAGCTCACGAACAGGTGGCGCTGCACGGTGCGGGGGGTGGAGGTGAGGGTGACGGAGAGGCGGTTGAGCACCATCCGGCCACTGGCGATGTCGCGCACCGGGCCGGACATGTCCCCCCACCAGAGCAGGGGCCGGTCCCAGTAGCCCTCGCCGCGCGACCGGTGCTTGAAGAACTTCTCCACCTCGCCGGCTTCCTCCTTCTCGCGGTTGATGCGCCGCAGGGGGAGCCGGCGCCCGAACATCTCGATGCGGACCACGTTGGGATCGTCCGGGCGCGTGATCTCGACCCAGAGGTCGCCGCGGCGGCTGATCTCCTGGTCCAGGCTGCCGACCCAGAGGGCCACGACGCCGGCTCCGCCGCGGGACGCCGCCGCGGCCAGGGTGGCGGTGCCGTCCGCGGGCTCGACGAGATGGACCGTGTCCGCCTCCGTCTCCAGCCAGGCCGGCCAGGTTTTGGGCAGCCTCGGATCGCCGCCGACCCGCCGGCCGCCGCGGTAGTAGCCGAACGTGACCTGGTCCGCATCCTCGGCGGGCGGGCGTCCCGTCTCGGAAAACACCGCGGCGCGCTCGCGGGCCAGGGTGCGCAGCTCGGTGTGGAGGTCCTGGAGGGCGTCGCGGTAGAGCTGGCCGAGGTAGAACCCGGCGAGGATGTAGGCCACCACGCTCAGGAGCAGGACGACCAGGGGGATCGGCAGCGCGCCGAGCAGGAAGTAGGAGAAGGCGAGGCGGCGGCCGACCTTGTAGAGGAAGGACCGGTAGGCCTTCCAGAGCAGCCAGAGCATGCCGAGGACGGCAATGCCCGCGAGCAGGACCTGGCTGGCGGGGGTGACGTAGGGGATGCCCAGGAACGCGAGCACGACCAGCGGCAGGACGGCGATGAGGATCGCCGTGGAGAGGATCGCGCGGTAGCGTCTGGCTGGGCGGGGTGGGCGGTCTTTCACGGTCGGGTGGTTCCCCCGAAGGGCACTACGGGTAGACGGGGGCAAGGTTTCCCCGCTGATTCTTGCCTGTCATAGAATGGCCCGACGGCCGCGGAAGCGCCGCCGGCATCTTAGCGTGAACCAGGAGGAGAGGACATCGTGTCGAGGATCCCGCGTTTCCAGGAGCACCTGAAGACCGCTTTCACCGCCGAGGCCGCGAGCGCCGCCCGCAGCCGGGCCTATGCCGTGCGCGCCGAGAGCGACGGCCTGCCCAACCTCGCCCGCCACTGGCGCGCCCTGGCGGAGGAGAAGGACCGGCTGGCCATCGAGCTGCTGGACGCCTCCGAGCAGGTGCTCGGCATGGACGCCGACCTCGGCAATGCCATCTCGGAGGAGCGCTACGAGAACGACGCGCTCTACCCGCGCATGATCCGCGACGTCAACGAGCGCGTGGCCGACGTCCTCCTCAAGGTGGTGAACGCCCAGAAGGACCACCTGCGCCGCCTGGAATCCCTGAGGGAGGCCTACAACTCGGCCGGGGGGGATGTTGCGATGCCCACGGAAGTGGATCGCGGCACGGCGGCTTGATCCCATCCTCCCTCTCCCCAGCCCTCTCCCTCACCTGCGTGAGGGAGAGGGAGCCGGAAGTGAAGGGCAAATGCAAAGGCCGGCGGGTTTCTCCGCCGGCCTTTTTACTTCAGAAGAGCCGCGCTTACGGGCGGTCGATGTTGAACACCGGCGAGGTCCAGGTCTCGAAGTCCGTCAGGCCGCCCAGGGCCTTGCGGACCGTGAGCTTGAGCACGTACTGGCCGTCGGGGACCGTGTAGACCTTGCTGCCGCTGGTGGTCTGGCCGTCGAAGGCGAAGGAGAAGAACGTCGCCGCGCCGGTGTTGCGCGGGAAGTACTCGTCGGAGAAGGCCCGGTGCCAGGCCTTGCCGCTGGCCGCCTCGAACACCTCGATCCTCACCTCGCGGGCCTGGTGGTCCAGGTGGGCCGTGATGAAGGGGATGTCGGTGCCGACCATGGTGTAGACCGGGTTGGCCGCCGCCTGGACGTAGTTGGCGCCGACCTGCCTGGAGAGCCAGGGGAAGTTGTTGACCGTGGGCACCAGCACCTGGATCGACTGGTAGTCGCCCTTGAAGCCGGCGTACGGGACCTTGACGTCCAGGCCGCCGCCCTGCGGGGCGATCACGATGTAGCCGCCGTACATGCCCTTGTCAGCCAGGGCGATGGGGGCGGTGATGGTGACGTCCACCGTGGCCGTGCCGCCGGCCGGCACCGTCACCGTCGGGACGCTGAAGGCGACCGCGGCGCTGGACGTGGAGAAGGCGGGCACGAAGGTGTTCGGGCCGGTGGACAGCGCCGCGACGTGGCCGAGGTTGTAGGTCACGTCCGCGGGGCCGTTGTTCGAGATGGCGAGGGTGCGGATGGCCGCGCCGGCCTGGCTCTCACCCAGGGCGAGCTTGCTCGGCTCGACCTTGGTGGTGGAGAGCACGGCATCGGCGATCTGGACGAGGCCGGCGCCCTGACGGTGGACGTTGTCGAGGAAGCCGAGGGCCGGGTTGCCCCACCACACGATCGGGTTGGAGTTGTTCTGCAGGATCGTGCGGACCGCCGCCGGGGGCGTGTTCGGCCGCGCCTCGAGGAGCAGCGCCACGGTGCCGGCCACATGCGGGGAGGCCATCGAGGTGCCGTTCAGGATGGCATAGCCGCCAAGCTCCAGCGGATAGGTGGAGTAGATCGCGCCGCCCGGAGCCGCGATGTCCGGCTTGACGTCGAGCGTGGGCGACAGGCCATAGGAGCTGAAGGCCGAGGCGGTATAGCCGGTGACGTTCGGGGCATAGGCCACGTTGCCGGTCCAGGTCATGCTGACCGCGCCGGCGGCGATGCGGCCGTCGAGCAGCACGCCGTCGGTGGCGCTGATCGAAACCACCGGAATCGTCACCGCCGGCGGGCCCGCAACGGTGATGTTCTGGATGTTGCCCGCGACGTTGTTGTAGATGATCACTCCGGCGGCGCCGGCGTTCTGCGCGTTGATCGACTTGACGTTGAAGCCGCAGGTGCCGCGGCGGATCAGGACGACCTTGCCGGCCAGGCTGCCGGCGGGCAGGGCCGCGCAGGCGTCGTTGGCGGTGGTCGCCGTGCCGGTGCGGGTCAGGGGAAAGGTGCCCGCGGCCGGAGCGGCCGGGGCCGCCGTCGCCTGCAGGAAGGGGATCACCTTGTCGTCCGGGGTGACCGTGAGGGCCCGGGCGCGGACGAAGGAGTTGTCGACCGAGGCGACCGAGATCACCTTCTCTCCGAGCGCCGGGGAGCCGGTGGCGAACAGGCCGTTGGCGCCGTTGTTGCCGGCCGAGGCCACCACCACCACGCCGTGGTTGACCAGGCGGTCGGCGGCGGCGGAGGTCGGGTACTGCGGCCACTGGAAGGACGAGCCGATGCTCATGTTGAGCACGTCGGCGCCGTCGGCCAGGATGCGCTCCATGGCGGCGATCATGATGTCGGAACTGGTCGAGCCGGCGCAGCCGAACACGCGGTAGGCGCCGAAGGTCACGCCCGGGGCCACGCCCTTGACCACGCCGTTGGCGCCGACGATGCCGGCCACATGGCTGCCATGGCCGGCGCAGTCATCCGGGTAGTTGTCGGGCGTCGGGACCGGGTTGTAACCGGGAGAGGTGCTGTCGTTGTTGTAGGCGTTGCCCACGAAGTCGTAGCCGATCTCGACCCGGCAGCCCGGGCCGAAGCAGCCGCCGAGGTCCGGGTGGTCGACGTCGATGCCCGTGTCCATGATCGCCACGCGCACGCCCGCGCCGGACAGGCCGAGGGTGTTCTGGGCGACGTCCGCCTGGGTCATCGCGATGGCCGTGGCCAGGTCGGGGTTGTCGCCGGGCTGGATCTCCGGCATGGCGACCGCGACCACCGGGTAGACGGTCTTGACCTGGGACAGGCGGGTCAGCCTCGAGAGGTTCGCCTCGTCGACCTGCACGGAGAGGCCGTTCCACAGGGTGTCGAAGCTGTAGCGCTCCTTGTACTTGACGCCCGCGGCCCTGGCGGCGGCGCGGAACGCCTTCTTCTCGGCGGTGAGGTCGGCCAGGGAGCCGCCGTCGGCCGCGGGCGTGCCCCGCAGCTCCACGAACCAGGCGGAGGCGAAATCCTCCGTGGCGCCGGGATCGGCGATCCGGGCAGGCTCGAGGGGCGCGATGGCCTCGGCCTCCTGGGCCAGCGCCGGCACGGCGAAGGCGATACACAGCGCCAGCAGAACGAAGAACCGTTTCATACTCTCTCCTCGGATCTCAAGGATCCATGCTCAGGTTGACGTTACACGGACAAGCTCGACCAACAGATGAGTTGCGACAACCGACCGATGGCTGCAAGGGACGTCAGTCCCACAGTGCCGCCGCGCTCCGGCGGCGGGACAGTCTGATTCCTAAAGCTGAAGGGTTCGAACGCCTGCCCCGACCCACGCTGCCCGGCATCCGAGAATGAGACAAAGTGTATAACAAATTGATTAAGACCTGTATTCTCAATATCTTCTGCTTCTGACTAGCGGGAGTATAGGCAGCGAGAGATGGCAGGGGAATCTATCGTTGGTTAAAGCCGCAGCGCGGCAAGGGTCTATGATTCCCCTGCCATGACCTCTTTGGATTTCCCCGGGAGGGATTCGCCCGAAAGCCGTGCCGAGAGGCTGATCGCGTCCGGGCGGGTCGTGCTCGCGGCCGTGTCCGCGGTCGCGGTCTGGTTCGATCCGTCCGTGCCTGCCCGCCATCCGGAGGTCGCGTATGCCCTGCTGGCGGGCTACGTCGCCTATGCTCTCGCGGTCGCGGTCCTGGTCTGGATCTCGGGCAGCAGCTCGGAGCGGCACTGGCTGGTCACCCAGGCCGTCGACCTGGCTTTCTTCTCGCTGATGCTGTTCCTCACCGCGGGCACGACCAACCCGTTCATCGGCTACTTCACCTTCGCCGTGATCTGTGCCACCCTGCGCTGGCAGTGGCGGGGGGCGCTGTGGACGGCCGCGGCCTCGCTGGCCTCCTTCCTCGGGATCGGCTTCTACCTGATCCTCGTGGAGCCGGGCTTCAACGCCCATCCGCTGGCGGTGCGCGGCATCTATCTGGCGCTCATCGCCGTCCTTCTGGGCTACATGGGATTCTACGAGGAGCGGACCCGGCGCGAGATCTCGCACCTCTATGCCGAGGCGGTGGCCACGGAGGAGCGGATCCGGGTGGCGCGCGACCTCCACGACGGCGTGCTGCAGTCGCTGGCCGGGATCGGCCTGCGGCTCGCGGCGGTGCGGAGCCTGCTGGACAAGGACCCCCGCGCCGCGCGCGAGACGCTCGAGTCCGTGCAGCGGCTGCTCACGCTGGAGCAGCGCGACCTGCGCCTGTTCATCCAGGAGCTCAAGCCCAAGCCGCGGTCGCTCGCCGACGTGAGCCTCGTCTTCCGGGTGACCGAGCTGGTGCACCGGATCGAGCTCGAGTGGGGGCTGCGGGCCGAGCTGAGCGCCGACGGCCTGGAGGAGCCCATGCCGGAATCGCTGGCGCGGGAGGTCTACAACGTCGTGCGCGAGTCCCTGGTCAACGCGGCGCGGCACGGCGAGGCCTCGGCCGTGCGCCTGGCGATCTGCCGGGCCGGCGGCCGGCTCTCCATCACCGTGGCCGACAACGGCCGCGGCTTCCCCTTCCAGGGCCGGCTCACCCATGCCGAGCTGGCCGAGGGGTCCATGGGACCCCGCAACCTGTTCGAGAGAGTCTCGTCCCTGGGCGGCAGCCTGGGCCTGGAATCCGGCGCCGCCGGGGCGCGCCTGGAGATCGAGCTCCCCTGCCATGAGGCCCTGCCATGAGGCCTGACATGATCCGCCTGATCCTCGCCGACGACCATCCCATCGTCCTGGACGGCCTGGTGCAGCTCTTCCGGGTGGAGCCCGGTTTCGAGGTCCTGGCGCGCTGCCGCGACGGCGAGGAGGCGCTGCGCGAGGTGCGTGCCCACCGGCCGGACGTCCTGGTGCTCGACATCCGCATGCCGCGCCGCGACGGCCTGGAGGTGCTGCGGACGCTCCGCCAGGAGGAGATCCCGACCCGCATCGTCCTCCTGACCGCGGCGGTGGAGGAGGAGCAGCTCGTCGAGGCGCTGCGCCTGGGGGTCGGCGGCGTGGTGCTCAAGGAGATGGCGCCCCACCTGCTCGTCGAGGCGGTGCGCGAGGTCCATGGCGGCGGGAGCTGGCTCGACAAGGGCTCGGTGAGCCGCATCGTGACCAAGCTCCTGCACCAGGATGAGGGCAGGAGGGAAGCCGCCGGGCTCCTCACCCCCCGCGAGCTGGAGATCGTGCGCATGGTGGCCCGCGGTCTGCGCAACCGCGCCATCGCCGAGGAGCTGCTGATTTCCGAAGGCACGGTCAAGATCCACCTGCACAACATTTATCAGAAGCTTGCTGTGGACGGGCGGCTGGAGCTGGCGGTCTACGCCCAGGCCAAAGGGCTGGTGTAGTTTACTGGGAGCGCCGGCGTCCC
>JBJMGZ010000172.1:0-6940 GCA_045807605.1 Thermoanaerobaculia bacterium
CCCCTGTCGGGGCTTACTGCTCAAGGCCAAGATGTGTGTAACGGTATGGGTTTCAACCCCAGGCGGGGGAGCCGCTGATCGAGCCATACCGACCTGCTCCTTCACCCACGCGACCTTTTTCCGGAAGTACCCCGGCGCGTAGCCGGTGTAGACCCGCTCGCCGTCCTTCTCCGTGAAGAGCAGGATTCCATGGTCGGTGCCGGGGTAGACCACCATCTCGAAGGGCTTGCCCCGGGCCGCGAGCTGCTGGAGCGTGGCGATGGTGACCTCGTTCGGAGCCTCGATGTCGTCACCGGCGATCAACCAGAGCATGGGGATGTCGAGCTTCTCCAGGATCGGGCGCGAGTCGTGGAACCACCATCGGTCCAGGCCGAGGGGCATCAGCCGCGGGCCGGCGAGGCGCATCGCCCAGGCGGGATACTTCATGAGCGATCCGGCGGTGCCGTCGTCCAGAGCCTCCACCCAGGGCTTGCCCTTGAACCGCGCCTTGAGCTCGCCGGCGCGTTCCCAGCCGCCGTCGAAGCGGCTGCGGATCACCTCGTGTCCGGCGGCGATCAGCTCCTCGGCCTCGGCCACATCGGCATCGCCGAAGCCCTTCGTCCGGAGCAGGTGGATCGCCTCCTTGCGGTCCTCCTCGGCGGGCGAGTCGACCATGCCGTAGCCCACGAGGACGAACTTGATTGCATCTGTCTTCGACGCGGCGAGCGGAGAGATCCAGCCGCCCTGGCTGTAGCCGGCGAGGCCGATCCGCTCCGCGTCGATCTCGGGCTGCGCACGCAGCCACTCGACCGCGGCGACCACGTCGTCCGAGAGCTGGCCGAAGTCCATGCCGAACTTCCCCTCCGAGCTGCCGGTGCCGCGCTTGTCGAAGATCAGGACGGCGATGCCGTTCGGGGCCAGCAGCCAGCCTTCGTGGGAGAAGACCGTGGCCGCGTCCTTCTCCGAGCCGTGCACCAGGACCACGGCCGGGTGGGGTCCCGGACCGTCGGGGAGGACCAGCCGGCCGTAGAGCTCGGCGTCTCCGCTCTGGAACCGCGCGGTCTTCTCGCGGAGGGCGATGCGTCCGGCCGCGATCTCCTGCCCGGCACGGTTCCAGGTCAGTCCCGCGGAGGTGAGCCGGACGGTGCCCTCGGCCGGCGCCTCCGGGTCCCACCCGGGCCGGGCGGTGAACAGGTCCTCCCCTGCGGGGTAGAGCGTGTGTACCGCGCCGCTCGCGAAGTCGCGCATCCGCCAGCTCTCCTCGCCGGTGGGGGAGAGGCCGGCGACGTGGCCGTCGGCGAACCGGTAGGCGCCCGAGAACCGGGTATCGACCGGCCGCGAGCGCAGCGCGAGGAACAGGCCGAGGCCCCCGGCGAGAGCCAGGAAAAGAAGAAGGAAGCGCCGTTTCATGCTTCCACTACGGGCCGGCGTCGAGGCGGGTTTCGGATGCTAAGCTCGCCGGCGTGTTGAGGCGCTCCCTCCTCCTTCTCGGGTTCGTCGCTCTCGCGGTCCTGCCCTCGGGCTGCGCCTCGAGCCCTGTCGCGCCGACCTCCGGCCGCCTTACCGTCCAGGGCTTGAGCAAGCCGGTCACGGTGCTGCGCGACCCGTGGGGCATCCCCCACATCTACGCCGAGACCCAGGACGACCTGTTCTTCGCCCAGGGGTTCGTGGCCGCCCAGGACCGCCTGTTCCAGATGGAGGTCTGGCGCCGCGCGGGCGAGGGCCGGCTGGCCGAGATCCTCGGACCGGCGGCGGTGGAGCGCGACCGCGTCGCGCGCCTGCTTCGCTACCGCGGGGACATGGAGGCCGAGTACGCGAGCTACGCTCCCGACGCCCGACAGATCATCGAGGCGTTCGTGCGCGGCGTGAACGCCTATATCCAGACGATTGGCGATGGGGGAGACTGGCTCCCCGTCGAGTTCGAGATGGCCGGCTTCCGGCCCGAGCCGTGGACGCCCGAGGTCTGCCTGACCCGCGTCGCGGCCCTGGGAGTGACGGGCTACGCGCCGCTGGAGGTGGTGCGAGGCATCCTGGTCCGCGAGCTGGGAGCGGAGGCCGCGGCCGAGCTGGTGCCGCCGGAGCCGGCCGTGCCGCTGGATCAGGAGATCCTGCCGGGGATCGACCTATCGGAGCTCGATTTCAAGATCCTGGCCGGCTTCCAGGCCGCCGGAAACCGCGTGAGCTTCGCCACCCCCGCCAAGAACGGCAGCAACAACTGGGTGGTGGACGGCACCCTCTCCTCGACCGGCCGGCCGCTGCTCGCCAACGACCCGCACCGCTCCCTCGCCGTGCCCAGCCTGCGCTGGATGGTGCACCTGGTGGGCCCGGGCTGGAACGTGATCGGCGCCGGCGAGCCCGCCCTGCCCGGCGTGGCCGCGGGGCACAACGACCGGGTCGGGTTCGGGTTCACCATCGTGGGGATCGACCAGCAGGACCTCTACGCGGAGGAGACGCATCCCGAGGACCCGGACCGGGTGCGCTTCCGCGGCGAGTGGGTGCCCATGCGGATCGAGCGCGAGACGATCCGCGTCAAGGGAGCCACGCCGGTCCAGGTGGATCTCAAATTCACGGAGCACGGGCCGGTGATCTACGAGGATCCCGCGCGGCACCGTGCCTGGGCGTTGCGCTGGGTGGGCACGGAGCCCGGCACGGCCGGTTATCTCGCGTCGCTGTCGCTCAACCGGGCGCGGACCTGGCCCGAGTTCCTGAAGGCCCTGGAGCGCAGGAAGGTGCCGTCCGAGAACCTGGTCTATGCGGACGTGGAGGGCAACATCGGCTGGAAGGTGGCGGGGCTGACCCCGGTGCGCCAGGGCTGGAACGGGCTGCTGCCGGTGCCCGGCGACGGCCGCTTCGAGTGGCAGGGCTTCCTGCCCGCCGCGGAGCTGCCGGTGGACTTCAACCCGGCGCGGCACTTCGTGGCGACGGCGAACCACAACATTCTGCCGCCCGGATACGACAAGGTGCTCGGTTTCGACTGGGGGTCGCCGGAGCGTTTCCAGCGCCTCGTGGAGGTGCTCTCGCAGCCGGACCGGCGCTTCACGGTCGCCGATTTCGAGCGCCTGCAGCACGACGAGGTCTCCCTGCCGGCGCGCGAGCTGGTCGGCCTCCTGGCTCAGGCGCAGGGGGTGGACGAGGAGCTGCGCCCTTGGGTCGAGCGGCTGGCGAGGTGGGACAAGGTGGTGTCCAGGGATTCGGCCGAGGCGGCGCTCTACGAGGTCTGGCTGAGCCGGATTCCCGGGGTGATCCAGGCTCGCCAGCCGGAGAAGATCCGGCCGTTGCTGGGCAACGCCCTCTCCAGGGAGAACCCGCTGCCGTTCCTCCGAAACCCATCTCCTCGCTGGCTCGGGGAGGACCCTCGCGCCGGCCGGGATGCGGTGCTGCTGGCGAGCCTCCGCGAGGCCGTGGCCGAGACCCGGAAGCTCCTGGGGGACGATCCCGCGAAGTGGCGCTGGGGGCTGCTGCACCGCACCGGCTTCGAGCATCCGCTGGCCGAGGAGGACGAAAAGCTTTTCAAGCTGCCCGCCTTCGAGATGGGGGGAGACGGCAGCACGGTGCACGTCACCACCGGCCAGGGCTTCGGCATCGCCCACGGCGCCTCGTTCCGGGAGATCCTGGACGTGGCCGACTGGGACCGCTCGGTGGCCACGAGCGTGCCGGGCCAGTCGGGGCAACCTGGCAGCCCGCACTACGGCGACCTGCTCCCGTTGTGGGCGGAGGGCCGGTACTTCCCGCTGCTGTTCAGCCGCGAAAAGATCGAGGCAGCCTCGGTGGAGCGATTGGTGCTGGAGCCGGGCGACTAGCGCCGCTCGAACCGCACCCCCACCCTCACCGACCGCGGCGCTCCCAGCGTGCGCACCGGCGTGCGGCCGATCTCGTAGCCCTCATCGAAAAGGTTTTCGGCTGCCACGAACACTTCCAATCCCCGGCCGACCGGCCGGGAGAGCAGGGCATCGACCGTCGCGAAGCTCTCCAGGGGGAGTTGGTTGCGGTCGTCATCGAACTGGTCGCCGGTCCAGCGGGCCTGGAGGCCCAGGGTTCCCAGCTCGGGATCGAAGAAGCGGAGCTGGAGCGAGACCTGGTGCTCGGGCACCTGGGGGATACGCAGTCCCTCCAGATCTCCGCCGCTCTCGACGGTCGCGTCGGAGAGCAGGTAGCCGCCCGAGAGAGTCCAGCGGCCGCCGAGACGGGCGGTGCCCTCCAGCTCCAGGCCGCGGGAGCGGGTGCGACCCAGGTTCTGCCGCTGGCGGGTGATCAGGCCGGGAGCCACCGAGAGGGTCACGTTGGCGACGTTGCGATCCACCTCCATCCAGAAGAGGACGCTCCGGGCCGTCACGCGCGGCGAGGTGAAGACCGCGCCGGTCTCGCCTCCGGTGAGCCGCTCGGCTTCGAGGTCCTCGTTGGCTAGGGTTAGCACGTCGCCCACCCGGAAGGCCCGGTAGAGCTCGTTGAGCGTCGGCGCCCGGAAGCCGCGATAGGCCGATGCCGTCCAGGCCCAGCGGTCGGTCGTCTTCCAGAGGAGAGACGCTCTGGGACTGAAGGCGGTCTCCTCGCGCTCCTTTCCCTGCCCGTCGTTGCGCCAGCCGTCGATCCGGCCCGCCAGGGTCAGGGAGAGACTCGGCGTGAGGCTCATCAGGTCCTCAATGAACAGCCCGCCCATGCGCTGCGTGCCGCCGGCCTCGGCACGGCGCAGTGTCGGGCCGGAGGGGCCTCCGAAGATCAGCTCGTCGCTCGTGCCGCTCACCTCTCGCAAATCGAGCCCGGCGACCAGGCCGTGGCGGTCCCCCAGGGTCCGCGTCCATTGCGCGCTGCCGCCCAGAGAATCTGCCGGCACCCGCTGCTCGCGGGTCAGGCTCTCGCTGTTGCGGTCCGAGGCCACGGCAGTGAAGGTCTGGAAGTAATCCTGGTCGCTCCCCCAGGCGCGCAGGGAGAGCCAGCCGCCGCCGGCGCTGCCATCGAGCCCCAGGCTCGCCTGCTGGATCGTGGTGTCGTTGACCTGGAGACGCGTACCGTTGTCCCGCTCCTCGTCGAACCAGGAGGTGCGGAGAAACGCGCGGCCGTCCGCTCCGACCTGCCGCTCCAGGGCGAGCTCCACGGCCGAGTGGCGGGAGGCGGCAGGGGTGTCGACCGTTCCCCTGGAGGCGGGCTCGACGGGGACGTAGCCGTTGGTGCGGAACGACTCCGCCCCGAGGCTCGCGGCCCAGTGGCCCCAGCGCTCGGCCACGAAAAGGCCGCCCTCCGGCGTCTCCCGCTCGCCGTAGGACGCCTCAACTGCAAAGAGCGGCTGCGAGGGCTCCCGGCGGAGGAGCTGGACCACGCCCCCGAGAGCGGCGCTGCCGTAGAGGTCCGAGCCCGCGCCGCGCAGCACCTCGACCCGGCCGAGGGAGAGCCGGGGCACCCGGCCCCAGTAGATCCAGCCGCCGAACGGATCGTTCAGGGGGATGCCGTCCGCCAGCACCAGGGCCCGGCTCGCGCCGCTCGCCCCGAGGCCGCGCAGCGACACCCCCTGGGTTGTCGGGTTGGCAAAGCGGCTCCCGGAACGGCGGAAGAGAGAGAAGCCGGGCACCTGGCGGAGGGCGTCGTCGACCGTCCCGGCCGCGGTGGACTCCAGCTCCTCGGAGGAGAGGACGACCACGCTCGCCGCCGTGTCGGCCAGACGGCGCTCGGTGCGGGTGGCGGTGACCGTCACCTCGTCGGCGATCTCTTCCATCGGAGGAGCGGCCGGCTCGGCGGGGGATGCCTGGAGGGCGAGGATCAGGGCCAGCAGGCCGAGCGCTTGCATGAACGCCAGCTTACCAGCCTTACTTGGATACCACCTCGCCGCAGCGTGCCATGGACTTGCCGTAGTAGGGGTTGCCGATCTCCCCCTTCGGCTGCAGCCAGGAGCGCCTGCTCATGGTGCAGTAGGCCACGACATGGCTCCTCCCGCCGATACTGCCGGACGCCTCGCGCCAGCGCACCATGGGCTTGCTCAGCTCGTAGAAAGGCGTTGCGAGCCGCGGTCAGGTCGCGGGCCGCGGCCAGGCGGGAGGCCGCCGCGGCGATCTGCGGCGCCAGGCCGGCCGGCGCGCTCTTCGCGAGCTTTCCGATGGCCTGGGCATGGGCGGGGATGCCCGCGACCGTGTCCTTGAGCAGGATCTGGCGCACCACCTCGTAGTGGCCGAGCACGGCGTCGAACCCGGATGGGGCCGGAGCAGCGAAGGCCGCGCCTGCCATGAGCAGGAGGGCCAGAAAGGACATTCCAAAGCGCTTCATTTTGATTCTCCTTGGTTCGTCAGGCGGCCTCGCCCAGCTCCTTGCCGGACTCGGCCGCCGCCAGGGCGCGCACCTCGGTGCGCCACTTCCAGATCTTGTAGATCGCCGGGTAGACCAGCAGCTCCAGCAGGAACGAGGTCACCAGGCCGCCGATCATCGGCGCGGCGATGCGCTTCATCACGTCGGCGCCCGCCGCCGTGGACCACAGGATGGGCAGCAGTCCCATGAAGGCGGCGCAGACCGTCATCATCTTCGGCCGCACCCGCTTCACCGCGCCATGGATGATCGCCTCGTCCAGGTCCTCGCGGCTGCGCAGCCTCCCCTCCCGCTTCGCCTCGTCGTAGGAGAGATCGAGGAACAGGAGCATGAACACCCCGGTCTCGGCGTCCAGGCCCAGCAGGGCGATCATCCCCACCCAGGCGGCGATGGACACGTTGTAGCCCAGGAAGTAGAACAGCCAGATGGCCCCCACCGCCGAGAACGGCACGGCCAACATGACCACCAGCGCCTTGAACCCCGAGCGGGTGTTCAGGTAGAGCAGCGTGAAGATGAGGGCGAGCGTCACCGGCACCACGATTTTGAGCCGCTCGCGCACCCGCACCATGTTCTCGTACTGGCCGCTCCACTGCAGCGAGTACCCCGCGGGCAGGTCCAGCCGCTGCAACACCGCCTGTTTCGCTTCCTCGACGTAGCCGCCGATGTCTCTGCC
>JBJMGZ010000173.1:0-3716 GCA_045807605.1 Thermoanaerobaculia bacterium
GAGTCGATCCAGGAACCAGAGCCGCTGCAGCGCGAAGGACAGGGCCAGCCGCTCCTCCCCCGCAATACGGGCGAGGGCCGGGATCCGGAATTTCTCCCCCGTGGGCGCCAGGCGCTCGAGCCGGCCGGCCAAGGCCTCGACCGTCGGCGCCTCGAAGACCGCGCGCAGCGGCAGCTCCAGCCCGAAGACCGAGCGCACCCCCGAGGCCACCCGGGTGGCGAGCAGCGAGTGGCCGCCGAGCGCGACGAAATCTTCGGTGACGCCCACCCGCTCCACCCCCAGCACCTCGGAGAAGATCCCCGCGATCAGCTCCTCGGCACGCGTCCGCGGCGCCACGGCCGCGCTCGCCGCCGCCCGCTCCGGACAGAATTTGACGAGGGCCTGCCGGTCGACCTTGCCGTTGGCGGTGAGCGGCAGCTCGGGCAGGAACGCATAGGCGGCCGGCAGCATGAAGTCCGGCAGCCGCTGGCGCAGGAAATCCCGCAGCTCGGACAGCTCGGGCTCCTCTCCCGGCGTGCCCACCACGTAGGCCACCAGGCGCTGTCCTCCGGCGCTCTCCTTCTGCGCCATCACCACCGCGTCCCGCACCCAGGGGTGGGCCGACAGGGCGGCCTCGATCTCGCCGGGCTCCACCCGGAACCCCCGCACCTTGACCTGATGATCGATCCGTCCCAGGTACTCCAGCCGCCCGTCCGGCAGCCAGCGCACCAGGTCGCCCGTGCGGTAGACGCGCTCGCCCGGCTCTTCCGGCGAGAAGGGATCGGGAACGAAGCGGTCGGCCGTGAGGTCCGGCCGGTCGAGATAGCCCCGCGCCAGACCCGCGCCGCCGAGGAAGAGCTCGCCCGGGACGCCCGCCGGCGCCGGCTGGCCGCCGCGGTCGAGGACGAGCGCCCGGGTGCCGGCGAGCGGCCGGCCGATCGTCGGCTCGCGCCGCTCCTCCCGGGACGCCAGGGCCCAGGTCGAGTAGGTCGTGGTCTCCGACGGGCCGTAGAGGTCGAGCACCCGGCATCCCGGCGAGGCTTCATGGATCGCGTCGACCAGGGACCTCTTGAGCGGCTCGCCCGCGAGGTTGACGGTGCGCACCGACTCCGGCAGGGCGCGCTGGCGCACCAGCTCGGCCATGGCCGAGGGCACGGTGTTGATGAGCGTCACCTCCCCGGCCACCCCGCTCGCTGCCAACTGCGGCAGCTCCAGTGCGTTTTCCGCGAGCACCACCTTGCCGCCCCAGGCGAGGGTCACGAAGAGCTCGAAGATCGACAGGTCGAAGGCGATCGAGGTCGCGGCGAGGACGCCCTCCAGGTCCTCCGGCGGGAAGACCGTGCGCGCCCAGCGGGCGAAGGCCACGGCGCTGCGGTGCTCGATCGCCACACCCTTGGGGCGCCCGGTCGAGCCCGAGGTGTAGATCAGGTAGGCCAGGTTCCCGGGCAGGACGCCGCTCGCGACTCTCGGGACCGTCTCCATGCCGCCCATACCGCGCCAGGAGCCCTCCACGAGCAGCACCTCCGCCCGGTGCCCGGGGAGCCGGTCCACGAGATCCGGCTCGGTGAGCAGGACCGCCGCCGCGGTGTCCTCCAGCAGGAAGGCCAGCCGCTCCTGCGGGTAGCGCGGGTCGAGAGGCACGTAGGCGCCGCCGGCCTTGAGGACCGCCAGGAGCGAGGCGACGAGCGTGGGCGTGCGCGAGAGGCAGACCCCGACCCGCACCTCCGGACCGACACCGAGCCCGGCCAGGCTGTTCGCCAGGGCATCGGCCCAGCGGTCGAGCTCGGCATAGGTCCAACGCTCCCCGGTCGAGCCGCGGACCAGGGCGGTCGCCCCGGGCGCGCGGGCGGCCTGCGCTTCGAAGAGCGCATGGATGGGGACCTCCGAGGGCGGCAGCGCTCCCCCGGAGCTCCAATCGGCCAGGAGCTGCTCCCGCTCCCGCGCCGACAACAGCGGCAGCTCCGACAGGCGCCGCCCCGGCGCCTCCGCGGCCCCGCCGAGCAGGCTCGCGAAGTGGCCGGCCAGCCTCTCGATGCTCGCGGCTTCGAACAGGTCCCGGCTGTATTCGAACGTGCCTTCGAGACCTTGCGCCGTCTCCACCAGCATGCAGGCGAGATCGAACTTGGCCGTCCCCGTCGTCAGCGGGGAGACCGTGAGCTCCAGCCCGGGCAGCTCCAGGGTGCCCGACGGTGCGTTCTGAAACGAGAACAGCACCTGCACCACGGCCGGACGGCTCAGGTCCCGCTCGGGCGAGAGCTCCTCGACCAGACGCTCGAACGGCAGGTCCTGGTGGGCGTAGGCCGAGAGCGTCGTCTCGCGGACGCGGTCCAGGAGCTCCGCGAAGCCCGGGTCCCCCGCGAGGTCGCCGCGCAGCACCAGCGTGTTGACGAAGAGCCCGATCAGCGGCTCCGTCTCGACCCGGTTGCGCCCCGCGATCGGCGTCCCCACCCCCAGGTCGTCCTGGCCGGCGTAGCGCTGCAGGAGGCCCATGAAGCCGGCGAGGAGCGCCATGAAGAGCGTCCCGCCCTGGCGCTGGTGCAGGCCCGCGAGCCCGGCGAGGGTCCCGGCTGCGATCGTGAAGCCACGCTCCGCCCCGCGCACGCTGCGCACGGCCGGCCGCGGGTGATCCGTGGGCAGGTCGAGCACCAGCGGCATGCCCGCGAGCTGCCCGCGCCACCAGGCGAGCTCGGACTCCAGGTGCTCGCCCGAGAGATGCCGGCGCTGCCAGGCGGCGAAGTCCGCGTACTGGACGCCGAGCTCCGGCAGCGGGCTCGGCCGGTTGTCGAGGAAGGCCGCGTAGAGCGCCCCGAGCTCCCGCACCAGGACCCCCAGCGACCAGGCGTCGCTCACGATGTGGTGCATCGTGATCAGCGCAACGTGCTCTTCGCCTCCCAGCCGCAGCAGCACCGCCCGCAGCAGCGGCCCCCGGACAAGGTCGAACGGGCGCCGCGCCTCGGCGGCGGCGAGGCGGTCCGCTTCCCCGCCATACCCTTGCAGGTCCACGACCGGCAGGTCGAAGGCGGCGGGCTCCGCCACGACCTGCATCGGCTGGCCCGCGATCGACCGGAACGTCGTCCGCAGCACCTTGTGCCGCCGCACCAGCTCGCCGAACGCCGCGGCGAGCGCCGCCAGGTCGAGCCGCCCTTTGAGCTCGACCGCGGCCGGCACGTTGTAGACCGGGCTGCCCGGCTCGAGCTGGTCGAGGAACCAGAGCCGCTGCTGGGCGAAGGACAGGACGTGCGGCTCCTCGCGCGAGACCCGCACGATGGCAGCGCCCGCGGACCGCTCCTCGCCCTCCAGCCAGGCGGCCAGCTCGTCCAGCCTCGGCCGCTCGAAGAGCGTGCGCAGCGCCAGCTCCACGCCGAAGGACTCGCGCACCCGGGAGACCATCTGGGTGGCGAGCAGCGAGTGCCCTCCCAGGTCGAAGAAGCTGTCCTCCAGCCCCACCTGCGGCACGCCGAGCACGTCCGACCAGATCGCCGCGAGGCTCTTCTCGGCCGGCGTGCGCGGCGCCACCAGGCCGGCGCCGCTGCTCCACTGCGGAGCCGGCAGGGCCTGGCGGTCGAGCTTGCCGTTGGCCGTGACCGGCAGCGCCTCCAGGGTCACGAACGCGGAGGGGAGCATGTACTCGGGGAGCGTCTGGCGCAGGGCGTCGCGCAGCTCCGCGGCCGTGGGACAGGGCGATACGGACGGGACCACGTAGGCCACCAGGCGCCGGTCCCCGGGCTCGTCCTCCC
>JBJMGZ010000174.1:0-4960 GCA_045807605.1 Thermoanaerobaculia bacterium
CCCCGCACGGGAGGGGGCAAGCCCCTCCCCTACATCAACAACAGCGGGGCACCGTCTCCAGGAGACGTTCATGATCAAACCGGATCGCTGGATCCGGGAGTGGGGCCGCGCCGGCGGCGTCACCCCGTTCGAGGAGAACCAGGTCAACTCCGCGAGCTACGACGTGCGGGTCTCCGATCATTGGATCTGCCCGACGCGCGATCCCGAGGAATTCCGCGCGCCGCACGTCAAGCTCTTCCCGGGCGAGGTCGTGCTCGCCTCGACCATGGAGTACGTGCGCATCCCGCGGGACGTGGCCTGCGACCTCAAGCTCAAATCGACCCTCGGCCGGCTCTGGATCAACCACTCCCTGGCCGGCTGGTGCGATCCCGGCTTCGAGGGCGAGATCACCCTCGAGCTCCAGAACCTCGGCCCCTCCCCGTTCGTGCTCGAAGCGGGCCGGAGGATCGCCCAGCTCATCTTCATCTCGATGGAATCCGAGCCGGACGTCGCCTATGGCGAGCCGGGCTCCAGCAGCCATTACCAGGGACAGAGGGGGACGACTCCCGCCCGCAGATGACGGCGCGAAAGATTCGCAGCGCTCTATAATCGGCGCCGTCATCGTCCTCATCATCATGGGCATCGTCGGGAACCTGCGTACCATGCAGCTCGAGGAGCTGCTCCAGTGGCTCTCCCAGAGCCGCAAGACAGGCACGCTCGAAATCAAGACGGACAAGGTCGAGAAGAAGGTCTTCTTCCGCGACGGCCAGGTCGTGGCCACGGCCTCCACGCGGCCCGAGGAGTACCTCGGCCACTTCCTGGTCAGCCACGGCCTGATCAGCGAGACCGCGCTCGCCAAGGCCATGGAGCTCCAGGAGGCCACCGGCATGCTGCTGGGCAAGATCCTGGTCACCAAGGAGATCCTCAAGGAGCCCGACCTGCACCAGATGCTCAAGCTCAAGAGCGAGGAGAGCATCTACGACATCTTCTCCTGGCCCGAGGGGGATTTCCGCTTCCTCGACGACGTCCTGCCCGCGGCCAACGCCATGGTCCCCATGGTGCTGGACGTCACCGCCATCCTCATGGAAGGGGTGCAGCGGGTGGACGAGTTCCGGCGCATCCGCCAGCTCGTCCCGACCCAGGATGCGATCCCGGTGCAGGTCTACGAGTGGGACTTGAAGGGCGTGGACCCGGGGACGCAGCAGATCCTCGACCTGATCAACGACGAGCGCACGGTCGAGGAGATCCGCCTCCAGACCCATTCCAGCGAGTTCCGGGTCTGCAAGGTGCTCTACGAGCAGTACATGAAAGGCCGGCTCAAGGTCATCAAGCCGCGCTGGCAGCAGTCGGGGAGCTTCCAGGCGCCGAACGGCCCGCTCACCGGCGAGACGCTCCTGGAGGCGGGCAAGAAGTACCTCCTGGAGCAGGACTTCGACCTCGCCCTGCGCCACCTGCGCGCCGCCCGCAGCCTGGAGCCGGACAACCCCGACATGCAGGACGCCCTGGCGCAGGGCGAAAAGGAGATCCGCGAGGCGATCGAGGCCGCGGGCGTGACGCTGCCGGCCGTGCCCTCGCTGGCCGTGAGCCTGGACCAGCTCACCAGCGTCAAGCTCTCCCCCCACGAAGGCTTCATGCTGACCCGCATCAACGCCAGCTACGACATCCAGTCGATCCTGAAGATCACCCCCATCCCCCAGCTCGACGCGCTGCTGGTCTTCTGGAAGCTCAAGAAGGGCGGCTACATCAAGCTGGCGGCGAAGGCGAAGAAGTAGGGGAGGGGTTTACCCCCTCCCGGGCGGGGGCAAGCCCCGCCCCTACATAAACCGCGGCCGCGACACATGCGGGTTCCCCCGCACCGCAAACCGCAGCGGCCACGCCGCCGCCTCGCCCGCGTAATCGACTCCGACCCGCGGCCCGGCCACGATCTCTCCCTCCCCCACCGGCTCGCCCCGGGTGATCGTCAGCGGCGGCCGATCCAGGAGATGGCCATCCAGGCCGCGGTCGATGCCGAGCGCCTGGCAGAGCTTGCCGGGGCCTGTGGCGAGATCCCTCGACCGGCCCCGGTTGGCCGCCATCCGCTCCTCCCCTTCGACCGGCTCGCCGGCGCGGATCAGCACGGCGCCGCCCGTGTCCTTCTCCCCGGTCACGGCGTTCAGGCACCAGTGCATGCCGTAGATGAAGTAGACGTAGGCGTAGCCCCCGGGCAGATAGAGGCTCTCGTTGCGCGCCGTGCGCCGGCCGCCCCAGGCGTGGCTGGCGCGGTCCGGAGCGCCGAGGTAGGCCTCGGTCTCCACGATGCAAAGCACCAGGCGCTCGCCGTCCAGCTCGCGGACCAGCCAGCGCCCGAGGAGATCCCGGGCGACCTCCCCGGCCGGCCGGCGGTAGAAGGAGAGAGGAAGCGGTCGAAAGCGGCTCTTTCCAGGCACCCGACCGGGACTATACTTCGACCACCATCATGCCGACATCGACAGCCGCCACGGTCATGGTCATGCCGCCGCTCTTCGCCGAGCTGCCCGATCCCTTCGCCGACCGGATCGACCCCTCCGCCCCCTGGATGCTGCTCGGAGATCCCCTCGACGAGATCCTCGCCGGGCTCCCCTCGGACGACATCCGGATCCGGATCTCGCCCGACGTCCACCTCGCCGGCGACCGCATCGTGATCTACCCCGGCGCGAAGATCGGCCCGGGCGCCACGATCGAAGGTCCGGTCTACATCGGGCGGGACGTGGAGATCCGTCCCGGCGCCTACATCCGCGGCGGAGTCTGGATCGGGGACGGCTGCGTGGTCGGCGCGAGCACGGAGATCAAGCGCGCGATCCTCCTGCCCCACGCCAAGGCGCCGCATCTCAACTACATCGGCGACTCGATCCTGGGGTCGCACGTGAACCTCGGCGCGGGCACGATCCTCTCGAACTTCCGCCACGACGGCAGGGAGATCCGCATCCCCCTTCCCGGCGATACCGGCAGCTCGATCGCGAGCGGACGCCGCAAGCTGAGCGCGGTCCTGGGCGACGGCGTCCTGACCGGCTGCAACTGCGTCGTCCACCCGGGCGTCGTGGTGGGCCGGGGCACGCAGATCTACCCCGGCGTCCAGCTCCGCGCCGGCATCTATCCCGAGAAGAGCATCGTCAAGCTCCGCCAGGAGATCGACATCGTGCCGATCCGGTAGGGGGCGGCCCTATTTCGCTCCCACCATCAGCCGCAGCTCGCGCACCTCGCCTCCGCGCACGATCTTCGCGGTCACCTCGGTGCCGATGCGGTCCTCGCCGAGCACGGCCTGGAGCTGGCCGAGGTCCGCGACCCCTTCGCCGTCCAGCGAAACCAGGATGTCGCCGAGGAGCAGACCGCCCTGCTCGGCCGTGCTGCCCGGCTGCACGCCCATGACGAGGAGGCCGACCGCCTGGCCCGTCGCCTCGGCAAGGGGTCCCGGCAGACGGACCGGCGCGAGGCCGATCCCGAGATAGCCGCGGCGGATGCGCCCGTGCTCCAGGAGCGATCCCACCACGCGGGCGAGCGTGGCATGCGGGATGGCGATCGCATGCTTGCGCCACAGCCCGGCATTGTTGAGCCCGAGCGCGCGGCCCGCGGCATCGACCAGCAGGCCGCCCGAGAAGCCCTTGAGGATGTCGAGGTCGGTCTGGAGATAGCGGTCGATCCGGCCGCCCGAGTGGGTGCGCCAGGGCTCATTGCCCAGGTCACTGAGGGCGCTGACGATGCCGAGCGTGGCGCGGATCGACTGCCCGGGCCGCAGCAGGCCGAGCACGAGGTTGCCGACGCGCAGGCCGGCCAGGTCGGACCAGTCCGGAGCCGCCAGGCCGGTCGCCTCGACCCGCAGGACGGCGAGGTCGGTGCCGGGATCGCGCCCCACCAGCGTGGCGGGGACGGTGGAACCGTCGGAAAGGCCGACGGTGATCCCCTCGTCCCGCTCGACATTGTGATCGGCCGCGACGAGGACGCCGTCCGCGGACCAGATGACGCCGCTCGAGCCGATGCCCTGGCGGGCCGAGACCTGGACGACCGAGGCGCCGGCCTTGTCGACCGCGGCAGCGAGGGCGTTGGAGAGATCAAGGGCTGGATTCTGTGTGTCGCTCATGCCGGGCAGCGTAGCCGCCGGATGCGGAGCGCCACATCCGCCGGTCCGGCAGTCCGGGACCTGACCGATCGGGCAGGTCAGAGCAGGATGAGACCCAGCCGGGCGGCGCGCATCACGGCGTCGGTGCGGCCCTGCGCGCCGAGCTTGCCGAGGATGGCGTTGACGTGGAACTTGGCCGTGTGCTCGCTGATGCCGAGCCGCTCCCCGATCCTCGGGTTGGACAGCCCCTCAGCCAGGAGCTGCAGCACCTCGACCTCGCGGGGCGTGAGCGGCTCGGCCAGCTCGGGAGAGGCGGTGGGCTGCCGCAGCAGATCGAAGGTGCTTTCGAGGACGATCAACCCCGCGGCCACGGCCTGGACCGCCGCGGCCAACCGGCGGACTCCGCTCTCTCTCAAAAGAACGCCGCGGGCACCGGCTCGCAAGGCTTCGGAAGCGAGCTCCGCGTCGGGGACCAGCACCAGGACCTCCGCTCCCTGCACGAACCTTTCGACTCCGCGAGGGTTCACGCCCAGGTCCCAGATCACCATCTGGGGGAAGAAGGATTCCATCGCTCCGGCCGCCTCGTGCGGAGAGACCTGCCCCACGACCTCGATCCCCGGCTCGCCGGAGAGCAGGATGCCCAGCCCGCCGCGCGCGAGCGGGTCTTCGCCGACGATGAGGACGCGGGTGGGCCTGGGGGTGGCGTTCATTCTCGCTCTGAAGGAGCGACACTCGTCTAGCCTGGGGTTTCAACCCCAGGCGTTCGGCCCGGCCTGGGGTTGAAACCCCAGGCTAGACGGGTTCAGCCCCTACAGGGCTGTTCAGGTTAGCTCACTCCCCCACCAGCCGCGCCACGACCTCGTCCCACCCGATCCCCGCGACCTTCTTCATGCCGGCCTCGCCCAGCTT
>JBJMGZ010000175.1:0-13555 GCA_045807605.1 Thermoanaerobaculia bacterium
CTCCCGGTTGCCCTCGATGATCACTGCGCCCGGCCGCGCCTCCAGGATCTTCGTATTGAACTCGAACCAGACACCGTCCCTCTTCATGGCCTGCTGGACGATCTCGGCGGCGTCGGCATCCTCCCTGACCAGGACGTGGCCGTCCTTGTCGAGCAGGGTGACCTGGCTTCCGAAGCGGGCGAAGGTCTGGGCCAGCTCGCAGCCGATCGGGCCGCCGCCGATGACCACCAGACGGGGGGGCAGCTCGGTCAGATTGAAAATCGTCTCGTTCGTGAGGTAACCCGCCTCGGCCAAACCCGGAATCGGAGGCACGGCGGCGCGCGCGCCGGTGGCGATCACCGCGCGGCGGAAGCGGAGGCGCTTGCCTCCGACCTCGATCGCGTCCGGCCCGACGAACTTGCCCTCCCCGAGGAAGACGTCGATTCCCAGGCCGCGGAAGCGCGCTGCGCTGTCATGGACGCTGATGCCGGCTCGCAGCCGGCGCATGCGTTCCATGGCCGCTCTGAAATTTCCCGTGCCGTTGGTCCTCGGTCCTCCGAACCGCTCCGCCGCTTGGCGGGCCTCCTGCCAGGCGCGGGCGGCGCGGATCACCCCCTTGGAGGGGACGCAGCCGACGTTCAGGCAGTCGCCGCCCATCAGATGGCGCTCGACGATCGCCACCCGGGCGCCGAGCCCGGCGGCCCCGGCCGCCGAGACCAGCCCGGCCGTGCCCGCGCCGACGACGACCAGGTGGTAGCGCTCCGCCGGCTCGGGGTTGACCCAATCGTCCGGATGGACGTTCGCGATCAGGCGCAGGTTGTGCTCGTCCCGCGGCTCGATCATTCGATCTCCTGGCGCAGCGCCCGGCCGGCGAGACGGGTGATGAAGGCGGTGACCACGATCGTGGCCACCAGGCCGATGCCGAGCAGGACCCGATTGCCGGCTCCTCCCGCCAGGTCGCCCACCGCTGCGCCGGAATAGACGTAGAGCAGCGTGCCCGGGAGCATGGCCACCGAGGCGGCCAGGTAGTGGAGAAAGCGGACCCGGGTCAGTCCCAGGGCGTAGTTGAGCAGGTTGAACGGCAGGACCGGCGACAGGCGGAGCAGGGCGACGATCTTGAAGCCTTGGCGGCCGACCGCCTTGTCGATGGCGGCGAACCTGGGGTTGCCGGAGATCCGGCGCTCGATCGCTCCCCGTGCGACATAGCGGGCCAGCAGGAAAGCGGCCGAAGCGCCGATCGTCGCCCCAACGAGGGTGTAGATCATCCCCTCCACGACCCCGAAGATGGCGCCCGCGGCCACGGTGAGCGCCGATCCTGGGATGAACGCCACGGTGGCGACCGCGTAGCCGAGGATGAAGACGATCGGCGCCAACGCTCCGAGCCCTTCGACCCAGGCCCGGAACTGCGGAATGTAGACCCCGAGCTGCCGGCCTCCCAGGATCAGGAGGGCGGCGGCAAGCAAGCCGACCACGATCCAGAGGATGAGCTTCCCCCGGGAGGAGCTCGGCATTTCGCCTGCCTAGGCCGTGGCCCAGATGGCGGCTGCCAGCAGCACGCCGCCCATCCCGATCATCATGGCGCCGATGGCGGCCAGGTTCCCCCACCATGTCCCTTCCTTGGCGGTCTTGCCGAGGAGCAGCAGGCCGCCGCAGGAGACGACGAGCTGGACGAGCATCAGGGTCATGGCGAGACGCGGCATCTTGACCGTCGCGGCGGCCAGGACGAGCCCGACGAGGAGCGCTCCGATCGCGTAGAAGTCCCAGCGGGTCGGGCGCGGTAGATCCGGCAGCTTGAGCGAGGGCAGCTTCAAGGCCTCCATGCCTCCTCCAATGAAATCGTGAGCCGGGCGGATGGTAGCACAGGATTACTGATGCTCGGGCCGCAGCAGGTCCAGCACCGTCTTGACCGGCGCGAACGTCTCGTCCGGCACCTCCACGAAGACCGTGTTCCAGCCCGCCATGGCCCCGTTCCAGAGGCCGGGGCGCTCCAGCGCCTTGAGCGGACGCCCCTCGTGCGACTTGCTGGAGATGAAGACGGTCGTGGGGTCCACGAAACGGTGGAGGTCGTACGGCGCGCCGTGGCGGTCGCGCAGGGCGCAGACGATGTCCACCGGGTTGAAGTGGGTGGACCCCGCCAGCATCTCCTGCCGCACGTCAGGATCGATCTGCGCGCTCTCCACGATCTGGACCGACAGCTTTCCGTGGCTGTCCGCGACCCAGAACGGCCCTCCTCCGGGCTCTCCCTGGTTGCGGACCACGCCGCAGACCCGCAGCGGACGGTTCAGGGCTTCGATCACGAACTGCCGCCGGTCCTCTCCGGCAGGGACTCCGGCGGGGATGGGCCGCGAGAGCTCCAGCTCCACCAGCTTGGAAGCCTCGGTCTCTTCCAGGGCGGCGGCCGGGTCCGTCTCCAGCCGTTCCAGGATGCGGAAGATCCGCTCCTGGAGGGCCAGGAGATAGCCCGAGAGCGCCTTCTTCCAGCCGTTCACCAGCGGCTTGCGGCTGTCCGGCACCACGTTGTCGATGTTCTTGAGCAGGACGAGGTCCCAGCCCCGTTCTGCCAGGGAGGCCAGATTGTCCAGGAGCGCGCCGTGGCCGCCGGGGCGGAAGAGGAGCGTGCCGTCGTCCTGCCGGAAGGGACGGTTCTCCGGGTCCACGGCGATCGTATCGGTCGAGGGCTGCTGGTGGGAGAAGCCGACCTCGAAGCGGCAGTTGAGCCTGCTTTCGTAGCGGCCCCGGATCTCCTCCAGCAGCGCCTCGAACCGTTCCCGGTGCTGCGGCGAGACCGTGAAGTGCAGGCGGCAGACGCCGTCCGCATCGCGGGTCACGTCCGCCGCTTCCACCAGGTGCTCCTCGAACGGGGTGCGCGGCCCGTCGGGATAGCGGTGGAACTCGATCAGTCCCTTGGGCAGCTCGGCGTAGTCGAGGCCCTTCTCCGTGAGGAGGTGCTCCAGAATCGTGCGTCGGTCCGCCGTCCGGACGCCGGCGAGGTCTTCGTAGAACGCGAAGCGGGGGAGGTTCTCCAGGAAGGTCCGGACCTCGGGAGATGGCTCGCCCTCGGCGCCGTCGTTCAGGTCCGCGAGCAGCTCCTTGAACATCCGGGTGGCGGCGCCGGAGGCGGGGACGAGCTTGGCGATCCGGCCGCGGCGGACGGCCTCCTCGAAGCGCGCCAGGAGCCAGGGCTCGGACGCCTTGGAGAGCTGGCGGATGCCGTCGCCCACGCGGC
The DNA here is from genome assembly GCA_045807605.1 of Thermoanaerobaculia bacterium. GTDB lineage: Bacteria > Acidobacteriota > Thermoanaerobaculia > Multivoradales > UBA5704 > DATMER01. The sequence continues at coordinate 3,206 of JBJMGZ010000175.1, forward strand.
AGGCGCGCAGCACGCGGGTGAACGGGGGCGGGTTGCGGAACAGCTCGATCTGCCGCAGGGCCTCGGCCGGCGCGATGCCCAGCCCGGCCATCTGGCTCAGGTCGGCTGGGGTGAAGAGGTCCTCAGGCCGGTCCATGTTCGCGAAGCTTCGGCAGGAACGTCTCCAGAGGCCTGGCGTCCCGGTCCTTGTCGCTGAGCAGCGGCTCGGTGTCCAGCGGCAGCGGCCAGTCGATGCCGATCGCCGGATCGTTCCACAGGATCCCGATCTCGTCGTTCCCGCGGTAGATCTCGGTGCACTTGTAGAGGACGTGGGCGGTCTCGCTGAGCACGCAGAAGCCGTGCGCGAACCCCGGAGGGACCCAGAGCTGCCGGAAATTCTCTCCGGAGAGCCGCTCGCCCACCCAGCGTCCAAAGGTGGGGGAGCCGGGCCGGATGTCGACCGCCACGTCGAAGATCTCCCCCTGGACCGCCCGCACGAGCTTGCCCTGGGGGTGACGGAGCTGGGCGTGCAGCCCGCGCAGGGTGCCGCGGATCGAGTACGAGTGGTTGTCCTGGACGAAGAGGTCGGGGATGCCCCCGGCGGCGAACTTCTCCTGATGCCAGGTCTCCAGGAAATAGCCGCGGTCGTCCGGGAAGACCCTGGGCTCGACGACGATCACCCCTTCGAGATCGGACGGCAGGAACTTCATGTCTTGAGCAGGCCCAGCCGTTCGCGGCCGTACTTGCCGGACTGGACGGCGTCGCACCAGGCGCGGTTCTGGAGGTACCAGCGGACCGTGGCGCGCAGGCCGGACTCGAAGCTCTGCCGGGGCTCCCAGCCGAGCTCGGTGCGGGCCTTCTCGTCGTCGATGGCGTAGCGCCGGTCGTGGCCCGGCCGGTCCGCGACGAAGGTCTTGAGCTCCTTGTAGGAGCGCGCCGCCGGGCGCTCGGTCTCGAGGATCTCGCAGAGGGCGTCGACGATCTGGAGGTTCGTCCGCTCGCTGCGGCCTCCCAGGTTGTACTTCTCGCCGGGCCGGCCCCTGTGGAGCGCCGCGAGCACGCCGCGGCAGTGATCCTCGACGTAGATCCAGTCGCGCACGTTGCCGCCGTCGCCGTAGATCGGGAGGCTCTTGCCCTCCAGGGCGTTGAGGGTCATGAGCGGGATCAGCTTCTCGGGGAACTGGTACGGGCCGTAGTTGTTCGAGCAGTTGGTGATCAGCGCCGGCAGGCCGTAGGTCTCGTGCCAGGCGCGCACCAGGTGGTCGGCGCCGGCCTTGGAGGCGGCATAGGGCGAGTTGGGCGCGTACGGAGTGGCCTCCTGGAATGCGCCGGTCGGTCCCAGGCTGCCGTAGACCTCGTCGGTCGAGACGTGGAGGAAGCGGAAGTTGTCCGTCACGTGCCGGCGGGCTGCTTCGAGGAGCTCGAAGGCGCCCACGACGTTGGTCTGGATGAAGGCGCCGGCGTCCTCGATGGAGCGGTCGACGTGGCTCTCGGCCGCGAAGTTCACCACTGCGTCGGGCCGGTGCTCGGCAAAGACGCGGCGGACTTCGACGCGGTCCGCGATGTCCCCCTGGACGAAGACCAGGCGCGGATCGCCGAGGACGTCGGCGAGGTTCTCCAGGCTGCCGGCGTAGGTGAGCTTGTCGAGGACGACGACCCGCGCGCGGGTCTCGGCGAGGGCGAGCCGGACGAAGTTGCAGCCGATGAAGCCGGCGCCGCCGGTGACGAGCAGGGTTTCCATGCGGGGCGGAAGTATAGCTACAATCGCCGCCCATGACAGCGCTCCAAGCCATCGTCCTCGCGATCGTGCAGGCCGTGACCGAGTTCCTGCCCGTCAGCTCGTCGGGCCACCTGATCCTCGTCCCGCGCTTCCTCGGCTGGCCCGATCAGGGGCTGGCCTTCGACGTCGCCACCCATGCGGGGACGCTCTTGGCCGTCCTCCTCTACTTCCACAACGACGTGATCGACCTGATCCAGGGCTTCCTGACCGGCAAGCCCCGTTCGATGCACGTCGACTTCGCGCCCCGGCCGCTGGCCTGGGCGATCGTGCTGGGCACCATCCCGGCCGGTGTCGCCGGGCTGCTCTTCAAGGACTGGATCGCGGGCGAGGCGCGCAACCCGATCCTGATCGCCTGCACGGCCCTCTTCTACGGCCTGCTCCTCGGCTGGGCCGACCGCCGGGGCGAGAAATACCGCGACATCGGCAGCATCACGATGGGGACCGCCCTGCTCATCGGCATCGCCCAGGCGCTCGCCCTGGTGCCCGGAACCTCGCGCTCCGGCATCACCATGACGGCGGCGCTGCTGCTCGGCTTCTCCCGTCCGGCCTCGGCGCGCTTCTCGTTCCTGCTCAGCATCCCCATCACGGCCGCGGCCTGCGCCCTGGACTTCGTGGACGTGCTTCAGGGGGAGGTGAACCCGGGGCAGTACGGGCTGATGGCCCTGGGCGCGGCGGTCTCCGCGGTGGTCGGCTACCTGGTGATCGCCGGGCTTCTCGCGTGGCTGAGGCGCCAGCCGCTCACGGTCTTCGTGGTCTACCGCGTGATCCTCGGCCTGGTGATCCTGGCGACCTTCGGGCTGGGCCTGTGACAGCTCAACGACAGGCACGAAAGATATTGACAACAGTCGATGCGACCCATACACTTCCGAATTGCGGGGAGGCAAAACCTCCTCTCATCCCTCCAAAAAGGAGCGCCGGCCGCGCTCCTTCTTTTTTTGTAGGGGGGGCGGGGAGAGCCGGCAGGATGCCGGCCACTCGCCTTCTTGATGTAGGGGAGGGGTTTACCCCCTCCCGGGCGGGGGCAAGCCCCGCCCCTACATTACCCGCCGAGCACGGCCTTCTTGAAATCCGCGCCCGGGGCGGGATCCTGGCCGATCCAGGTGCTGAGGATGGCGTCGGCGGTGGCCTTGCCGGGCAGGGTGCCCTTGGCCTTGCCGGCGACCTCGACCTGCGTGCCCACGCCGGGCAGGTAGGTCATCACGAGCTTCTGCCCCTCGCCCACGCCGTCCATCCAGGTGCAGAGCGTGGCGAAGTTCTTCTTGACCTCGGCCGAGGCGTTCGGGGTGTTGGCCTCCAGCCCCTCCTTCCAGGCGTCGCACATCTGGTCCTTGCTCACGTCGTAGATGAAGTGCAGCACCATGCGGCGGGGGACGTCGGAGCCCAGGATCCTGGCCGCCGACTTCTCCTTCTGGGTGAGGTAGAGGCCGCCGACATAGACCTTGATGAAGAGCTTCTTGCGCAGGCCCATGCCGTTGAGGACCAGGGACTTGCCGTCGGCGTCGGCCTTGTCGGGCAGGGTGACGCCGGCGAGCGTGCCGGCCGCGGCGGGAAGCGCCAGGAACAGGGCGAGGATTGCGGGAGCGAGGGTTCTCATCGGGTTATTTTCCTCCGGGGAAGATCGGCGCAAGTCTACTAGAATCGGACCCAAAATGGAGACCGATGCCCAACTCGTGGCGAGCGCCCTGGCCGGGTCGCAGGAGGCTTTCCGCGAGCTGGTGCTGCGCTTCGAGCGGCCGGTCTACAGCCTGATCGTGCGCATGGTGCACGAGCCGGCCACGGCCGAGGATCTCGCGCAGGAGGTATTCGTCAAGGCCTGCCGCAGCCTGCGCACCTACGACGCCTCGCGCAAGCTGTCGAGCTGGCTCTTCAAGATCGCCCACAACACGACCATCGACCACCTGCGGCGGCACACGCCTGATACCGTCTCCCTGGAGGCGCCCCAGGACGAGGAGGGGCGGGGAGGGCTCGCCGCGGTGCTGTCGGACGGCTCCGTCGAGGACCCCGCCGCTGCCGCCGAGCGCCGGGACATGGCAAGATCCCTGGAACGGGCGATCTCCCGGCTCCGGCCCGAGTATCGGGAGGCGGTGGTCCTCTTCTACCTCGAAGGGGCCACCTACCAGGAGATCTGCGACGTCACGGGGCTCCCCCTGGGCACGGTCAAGACCAACCTGCACCGCGCCCGCAAGGAGCTGGCGGTGGAGATGTCGGCGCTCGGCTGGGGGGCTGAAACCGGAACCGCCGCGGGCTCGTAGGGCTGGCCACGGAGAAGACGAATGGACCTGAGAACACCCAACGACCCCGACACCGCCCTCACCCGCTGGCTCGAAGCCGAGCGGGATGCGGACGATGCCGGCGCGGAGGCCGCCTTTCTCGAGCTGTTCGAGAGCCTGCCCCGCCTGGCGCCTTCCGCGGGGTTCGCGGACCGTGTCCTGCTGCAGGTCGTCCCGCCAGCGGTTCCTGCGGTGGGGCAGAGTTGGCTCGGCTGGCTGTTCCGGTCGCCCGGGTTCCGCCTGGTCCTCGCATCCGGCCTGATCGCCGCCTGCATCGCGCTGCTCTGGCTGCCGCAGGCCGTGATGACCCTGGCCAGGATGGTGAGCATGGGCGACGTGCTGGAGCTCGGGACGGCCTCCCTGGTCGACTTCGGCCGCTGGATGGGCATCGCGACGCGCGTCGGGGAGTGGTTCCTCACCGTGCTCGGCGCCCTGGCGGTCTCCCTGGCGAGCCCGGCCGCGCTCAAGGTCACGGTCGGCTGCCTGGCGATCTCGGGGATTTCGTTCGTCTTCCTCCGCGAGCTGATGACGCGTGACAGGAGCTTGAGATATGTCGATTCCATTCGTTGACCCATATCGCCGATATCGCCGCTGGCTGAAGGCCGCGGTGCTGTTCTTCGCCCTCGGCCTTCCCCTGGTTTCCGCCCTGGCCGTGGCCCAGCAGGCCCCGGCCGTCCAGGGGCAGGAGCTGCGCCGCCAGATCGAGAAGCGGTACCAGGTGCTCCCCATCCGCGGCGGCGTGGTGCTCACGCCGCGCGCGGCCGGCCGGGGGGTGCGTTCGATCGAGGTGAGCGACGGCGCGGTCGCCATCAACGGCGAGCGCGTGAACAAGCAGATCGCCCGGGACTGGCTGGGGGAGGATGCCCAGTTGATCCTCCCCCTGCTGGATCTCGACCCGGCGGCGCGCCGGGAGCTGTTCGGCATGACCGCCGAGACGGCGCCGCCTGCCGCCTCCGCCCCGGAGACGCCGGAGGCGCCGGAAACGCCGGAAGTGAACGAATCGCCGGAGCCCCCGGAAGAGATCGAGGTGGAGACGCCCGAGAGCCCGGAGGTGCCGGAGGCGCCCGGCGAGCCGGTGATCCATTCCGGCAGCCGGGTGAAGTTCGGCGGCAACATCCTCGTGGAGAAAGAGGAGCTGGCCGAGGAGGCCGTGGCGATCGGCGGCTCCGTGCGGGTCGACGGCCAGGTGAGCCGCGACGTGGTCGCGGTCGGCGGTCCGGTGCGCATCAACGGCCGTGTCGGCGGCGACGTGGTGTCGGTCGGCAGCAGCGTCTATCTCGGGCCGAACGCGGTCGTCGACGGGGACGTCAGCAGCGCCGGCGGCACCATCGAGCGCTCCGCGGGCTCCCAGATCCACGGCTCCACCTCCGAGGCCAGCCCTCCCTGGGCCGGTCCCTGGAGGAGGAACGACGGCTGGGACCCCGACTTCGGGCCGTTCTCCCTCTTCGGGGCCTCGCTGGAAGCCTTCGGCAGCATCGTGTGGATGATCACGCTCGCCCTGCTGACCTGCCTCACCCTGCTGATCGCCAGGGGTCCCCTGGAGCAGGTGGACCTCCGGCTGCGGGCCGAGCCCTTGAAGTCCGCCCTGGTCGGCCTGGCCGGGTTCCTCGCGTCCGTGCCGCTGATGGTCGTGGTGCTGGGAATCCTGTTCGTGGTCTCGCTCGTGCTCGTGATCCTGCTCGTCGGCTGCCTGCTCCTGGTGCTCTTCCCGTTCTTCACCATGGCGCTGGTGCTGGCCCTGATGCTGGCCCTGGTGCTCGGGTACTCCGCGGCGGCCTACCGGACCGGGCGATGGCTGGAGCAGCGCTTCAACCGGAGCTTCGGCGGACCCTACGCCGCGGCGCTGGTGGGCGTGCTGGTGATCCAGATCTGGTCGGTGATCGGCGAGTTCCTGAACTTCGGACCGGGCGCGCTCCGTCTCTTCGCGGGCATGTTCGCGCTCGTCGGAGGCGCCCTGCAGCTCGCGGCCTGGATGGCGGGCTTCGGCGCCGTCCTCCTGGCCCGCGTCGGGGCTCCGACCCGGTTCGGGCCGCCGGCGGTGATCCCAGCGACGGTCCCGCCGCCGCCGCCTCCGGCGCCCTACGGCGGCGACCTGCCCTTGACCGACCGGGCCTGGGAGGAGCCGCCGCCGGAGCGGTAATTGCATCCCGTTGGCAGGGCTGGGGAGAGGGGGGACGGGATCAATATGATTCAGGAGATCCGGATCACCAGCCTGGGGGAGCTGATCGACCAGGTGACCCCGACCGAGCCGGACCCCAAGACCGGCCGGCATCGCGACACCGGCGTCTACCGGGGGGCGTCCGACGCCTCCCGGCCCCTGCTCACCAGCCTCGACCGGCTGGGCGGCGTCGATCCCCCGCACATGAAGGCAGGGCTGGAGGAGCACATCCTCCGCAACTTCATCCGCTACTCGCGCCCCTACTTCCAGACGCCGCCGGTCAACGAGTGGGAGCTCCTGGTCGCGGCCCAGCACCACGGCCTGCCGACCCGGCTCCTGGACTGGACCTACTCGCCGCTGGTGGCCGCGCACTTCGCGACCCTGGACCGCCACATCCGCGTCGACCGGGCGGTTGATTGCGCCGTTTGGCGGCTCGACTGGAAGAAGGTCCACCGCCAGTTCGAATTCCCGGAGCTGGCCCTGCTCATCCAGGACCTGGACGAGCTCTTCGTCAAGGGCGGGCGCTTCAGCCCGTGGAGCCTCTTCTGCCGGGGTGAGAAGGAGAAGCCATTCGCCTGCATGATCGAGCCCCCCTCCCTGGACGCCCGCATCGTGGCGCAGGCGGCGGTGTTCACCCTCTGCTCGGAAAAGGCCCGGCCCTTCGACGAGTTCCTCGAGACGCACGGCCTCGGCGATGCCCTGACCCGCTTCCTGATCCCGGCGGACGAGGTGGCCCGCGTCCGCGACCAGCTCGACCTGGCGGGCGTGGACGAGCGGCGGCTGTTCCCGGACCTGGACGGCGTCGCCGCCCAGATGCGCCGGTACTATTCCTGACCGCGGTCTAAGCCGTGGCGGACGCCGGAAGGTCTTCCTCGGCGTCGAGGATCGAGCGGATCGTCTGCGTGAGGGTCTGGGCGGAGAACGGCTTCTGCAGGATGGTCTCCTCGGCGGGCAGCGACTCGTCGTTGTAGCCGGACATGAAGAGGACCCGCGTCGGCGGCCGCTCGGCGACCAGGCGGATGGCGAGCTCCGGCCCCTTCATGTGCGGCATGGTGACGTCGGTCAGCAGGAGGTGGATCGGCCCGCGGAACATCCGCGCCATGGCCAGGGCCTCGTCGCCGGACTCCGCCTGGATCACCCGGTAGCCCTTGCCCACCAGGATCTGGTGGAGCACCCGCCGCACCTCGGCCTCGTCCTCGACCAGGAGGATCGTCTCCGAGCCGTTGTCGTCCAGGCCCGCGGCGGCGGCGATCACCACCGTGCCGGCTTCCTGGGTCAGTGGCAGGTAGATCGAGAACACCGCGCCGTCGCCCGGAGCGCTGTCCACGAAGATGTGGCCGCCGCTCTGCTTGACGATGCCATAGGCCATGGAGAGGCCGAGCCCGGTGCCCTCCCCCTTGGTGCTGAAGAAGGGCTCGAACACGCGCGCCTGGGTCTCCGCGTCCATGCCGGTGCCCGTGTCGGCGACCGAGAGCACCAGCCAGGAGCCCGGCGGCACGTCGGCGTGGGGGGCCGGATTCCCCGGCTCGGACCGCACCGCCGCGGTGCGGATCGTCAGCCTGCCGCCCGTGGGCATGGCATGGCGGGCATTGACCGCGAGGTTCACCACCACCTGCTCGATCTGGCCGGGATCGACCTTGACGCGGCCGAGGTCGGCGCCGAGCTCGGTGGCCAGGTGGATGTCCTCGCCGAGGAGCCGCTGCAGCATCTTCTCCAGGCCGGTGACGACCGGGTTCAGCTCCAGCACCCGCGTCTCCATGGGCTGGCGGCGCGCGAAGGCGAGGAGCTGCTTGGTCAGGGCCGCGGCCTTCTGCCCCGCCTCCTTGAGCCCGGTCAGGTTGCGGACCAGGAACGGGTCGGACCGGTAGCGGTCGAGCATCAGGTCGTTGTAGCCGAAGATGGCGAGCAGGCAGTTGTTGAAGTCGTGCGCGACGCCGGCGGAGAGGCGGCCGATCGCCTCCATCTTCTGCGACAGCAGGAGCTGGCGCTGCAGCATCTTGTTCTCGGCCTCGTTGCGCTTGCGCTGGGCGATGTCGCGGATGGCGACCACGGTCACGTCCTCGCCCTGGAAGACATACTTCTTGCCGGCGACCTCGATGTTCACCACCGAGCCGTCGCGCTGGAAGCCGAGCCCCTCGCGCGGCACGTCGTCGAGGCCGGCCTCCGGCACGGACACGAGGTCGGAGAGCTGGCGGCCGATCAGATCCCCGGGCTCGTAGCCGAAGATCGCCAGCAGGGCGTGGTTGACCTCCAGCACCGTGCCGTTGCGGACGATCGCGATCCCCTCCAGGGTGGCTTCGAACAGGGTGCGGAAGCGTTCCTCGCTGCGCCGGATCTCCTCCTCCGCGGCCTTGCGCTGGGCGATCTCCTGCTGCGCCCTTTCGTAGAGCCGGATGTTCTCGACCATGGGGGCGATCTGGTTGGCGACGGTGGTGAGGAGGTGGATCTCCGCCGAGGGGTAGTGGTCGTCCGGATCGCGCCGGCCGAGGAGCCAGACGCCGATCGTCTCTCCCTGCACGGTGAGCGGCGTGACCAGCCGCACCCAGTCGAAGCGCGACCAGGCGCGGCGCGGCGGGTGGCGGTAGCGGCCGCTCTGCTCGAGGAGGGCGCGCAGCTCCCCCACGGTCGGCGGCTCGTCCGGCGGCACCCCCTGCTCGTAGAGCGTCTCCAGCCCGCTCTCCGTCGGCCGTTCGAGCAGGTGGAGGGCCGACTGGCGGATCAGCAGCGAGGGGAGGATCTCCTCGGTGAGGACGCGTGCCAGCGTCGAGCGGTCGAAGGCCGTGGGGATGCGTGCGGAGACGAGCTCGATCACCTCGTCCGGCGAGTGCCGGATGCCGAAGATGTGGCGGTCCACGAGCGCCTGGAAGCGGGCGCGCAGCAGAAAGGTCAGGGAGACGCACGCCAGCGAGGTGGCCAGCACCGCGGCCAGGTATTCGATGTCGATCGGCGCCCAGCGGCTGCTGACCAGGACGAGCGCCATGACGTAGCCGGTGATCGAGAGCACCCAGAAGCTGTACAGGCCGAGCAGGCGGTTGGCCCGGAACTCCAGCGCGCCGACATGGTGCTTGTAGATGGCGTAGATGTAGCTCATCGGCAGGATCGGGACCGAGAGCACGGAGATGGCGAGCAGCCACGGCCCCAGCTCGCGCAGGTCCTCGAACAGGTAGGACAGGCGGATCATCCAGAACGGCATGACCACGTAGATGAGGAAGAACGGCACCATGCCCAGCACGATGCCGTAGAGCATGACCCGGTTGGCCACCTTGGCGGCCGGCTCGATGGGCAGGACCAGGCGCAGGACCAGCAGTCCCACGGAGGACAGCACGGCGGCGAGCGTGGTCCAGATGTAGGCGTTGCGGAGCGGGCCGAGCCAGAGGACGGCATCCAGGACGGTCGCCAGCGCCGTGGCCGCGTAGAGGGGAGCCAGCACCCACAGCCGCTTGCGGGTGTCGAGGAGCGAGCTCGGCAGGAGCAGGTGCAGGTGGAGCGCCAGCGGGAAGAAGGCCCAGATGGACAGGTGGAAGATGATGGAGGAGTAGCCCGTGCGCAGGCCGGAGGCGTAGCCCGAGGCGAGCCAGAGGGACGTGACGTAGCTGTACAGGACCAGCACCCGCCAGCGCTCGTCCTTGGGGCGCAGGAACAGGACCGCCACCGTGCCCATGAGCCAGAACAGGGTCGGGAAGAGGGTCGCCGCGGGGATCTCCGCCCGCTTTCCCTCTTCCTGCCGAAGGCGGATCCTAAGCGTCATCTCCCGGCCCTGACGCAGGAGGCGCACAGGTGCGGTCCCGTCGGGGCCGAACGCGTCGAGCATCGACAGGGAGCGGTTCGAGAAGTACTTTTCGTAGGTGAGCGATCCGAAGGCGAGTATCTGATCGTCGACCTGCAGGCAGGCTTCCGAGGGAAGGCACGGCAGGGCGGAGAGGACCTTCCAGTCGTTGTTGTAGCTGAAGTCCATCGTCTTGGTGACGTTGATGTACGGGTAGTACAGGCAAGGTACCAGGATGAGCAGGGACAGGACGACCCAGGGCAGGTCGCTCTTCCTGAGCGCGAAAGGCCTAGTCCTTTCCATGGATCTCGCAATGCGAACGTTGCGGCACAGTATAGCAGGGGTGGCAGGGGCGTGGCTTGCCCGCGGGGGGGATGACGGAGAAGCGTCCGCGGGC
>JBJMGZ010000176.1:0-6956 GCA_045807605.1 Thermoanaerobaculia bacterium
CGTGGACCGCGGCGTGCGGCGGCACGCGGTCGAGGAACAGGAGCTGATAGACCGCGATGCGCAGCGGCGAATGGAGCGCCGCTTCGATCTGGTCGAAGCGCCGGCTGCTCGCGGTGGCGATGACGTGGTCGATCCGGCGCAACCAGCGCAGGCTCCCCATGACCAGCTCGCGCAGCAGCCCCTGGTCGCGCTCGTCGAAGCGCTCCAGGGCCGTGCCGAGGAAGGAGTCGACCGGCGCCAGCGACTGCAGCGTCCGCTCCAGCACCCAGCCGGCGGCGGCGCGCACGTTGTCCTGGGGCGTCCGCCGCGGCGTGAGCTTGCGGCTGCGGGTGTTGCCCAGCTGGGGCAGGACGGCGGGGCTGTGCTCTCGGCGCTTGGACATGGGATCAGGAGAACGATTCGCCACCGCGCAGGCGCTCGCCGTTGGCGAAATCGGGCGCGGGCAGCGGTTTGCGGCCCGGCCGCTGGAGCTCGGAGATGCCGAGCGTCGTGTGTCCGCCGCAGGCCACGGCGAGGCGGCCTTCGCGACCCCCTAGGATACCCAGAATGGTTCCGGGCGCGGCCGTCGACGGCTCTTGCAAGACGTCGACCCGCACCAGCTTGACCGGCTCGCCGCGCAGCTCCGCGGAGAGCCCGGGCCAGGGGGTGTAGGCGCGCAGCCGGTCCGCGATTTCGCGGGCGGCGAGGGTCCAATCGACCTTCCCGCTCTCGCGGGTGAGGCGCGGCGCGTAGGTGGCGAGGGCGTCGTCCTGCGGCTGCGGCATCACCTCGCCGCGCTCCATGGCCGCGAGCGTCCTCACCATCAGCCGGCCGCCCATCTCCGCCAGGCGCCGGCCCAGCTCCCCCGCGGTCTCCGCGTGGCCGATCTCCGTCTCCTCGCGCAGCAGCATGGGTCCGGTGTCGAGCCCCTCCTCCATGAGCATGGTGGTCACGCCGGTGCGGGGATCGCCGGCCGCGATGGCGGCCTGGATGGGCGCCGCGCCGCGCCACCGGGGGAGGAGCGAGGCGTGGAGATTGACGCAGCCGTGCTGCGGCAGCCGGAGGAGAGCGGGCGGGAAGATCTGTCCGAAGGCCACGACCACGGCGACGTCCAGCGCCGGCGGCTCAAGCGCCGCTGCCTCTTCGAGGAACCCGGGATCGCGCACCTTGAGCGGCTGGAGCACCGGCAGCCCGCGCTCGCGCGCCCAGGCGGCCACCGGCGGGTCCTGAAGCCTGAGACCGCGGCCCACGGGGCGCGCGGGCTGCGTCACCACCGCGACCGGAGCGCGACCGGCCTCGACCAGAGCGGCCAGCGTCGGCACCGCGAGCTCCGGCGTGCCGAAGAAGAGGATCCGCTCGAAGGCCGGCATGGCCCGCGAGGATAGCACCCTTGAAACGGCGACGCCCCGCCGGAAAAGGCGGGGCGTCGGGGAGGCGGAAGGCGGGGTCGGCTACGGGTTGTCGACCACGATCACGCGCTTGCCGATGTAGGTGTCGATGCCCGTGTCGTCGCGCACCAGGACCTCCAGGTCATGCGGGCCGTCGGCCCACTGGGTGGTATCGACGTTGGCGACCCAGCCGGAGATGGGGCTGTCCGGATAACCCGGATAGAAGGAGTTGACGTCCGGGCGCGCCAGGCCGATCGTGGCCTCGGCCGCGTGCTGGCCGTCGATGAACACGAAGACCTGGTGGACGCCCTCCCAGTCGAGGGCCCAGCCGAGCACCTGGATCGTCCCGCTGTAGACCCCGCCGGGCGCCGGCGTGTGGATGTCGCCGAAGGACAGCTCGTTGCCGAGGTCCTCGTCGCAGTTGAAGGTGACGACCACCTCGTCGATGTTGGTCACCTGGTCGGCGTGGTCGCCGGCCCGGATGGTGAGCACGTGCGAGCCCGGGGTGTAGCCGAAGGCGCTCATCAGCACGCCGACGTCGAGCACGAAGCGGAAGCCGCTGTGCGGGGCGTCCTTGATGTGCGGGAACAGCCGCTCGAGGTCGATCCGGCTCAGGCCGTAGCAGTCGGACAGGCCGCCCTCGGGCGCCGAGAAGCGGCAGTCGGTCTGCGAGTTGGCGAAGAGCGCGCGATCGATCAGCAGCTCCACGTAGCCGACGCCCTCATCCTCCTCGGTCAGCCCGGCGTCCATGGCGTAGCCGGAGATGACGCTGAACCGGCGGGCCGGGTCGGCGAGGTCGCAGTTGCCCCGCAGCCGCGCCTGGTGCGCCGGGAACTCGATCTCGCCGAAGGGCCGCAGGTTGTGCGGGTTGTTGATGAACTCGAGGATCACGGCGTTGAGGAAGCGGCTCTCGCCCGACTTGGTCCGCACCCGCGCCTCGATCTTGTGCAGGCCGTTCAGGTACTTGGACGAGTCGATGAAGTAGCCGAAGCCCGGCGCCTTGGAATCGGGGTAGCCCGGGAACTTCTTCTTCACGCTCGGGCGCCCGGTGCCGTAGACGGCGCGGCCCGCGGGCTCGCCGTCGACATAGATGTCGACGGCCGCGATGCCGTTGTCGTCCAGGGCCCAACCCACGACCCCGATGAGACCGGCCCCGGAGTTCGTGCGGTCCGCCTTGCCGTCCAGATAACCGAATGGCTGAGCCGCCCGCACGGGGGCCGCCGCCGCCAGAGCCAACACACAGATGCCCAGGATGACGTTGCGCTTCATCGGTCTTCTCCTCGCGACCGGCGGCAACCCACGCCGGAATCCAACGAAAGCTGCTGATGTCTAAAGTATTACGTGAACTTTCGCCGATTGTAAAGGGGCCTATAGACGAAAGTCAATAGGAGGCCATTCCTTGCAGGTTCGCTTCCACCAGCCTAGGGAGGCAGGCCAAGTCGTATCCCCCTTCGAGGACGGCCAGGAGACGGCCGCCGCAGACCTCTTCGGCGAGGGCGCGGAGCCACTCGCCCCAGCTCCGGAATCCCTCCTCGGTGACGCGCATGCCGCCGAGAGGGTCGTTCTGCCAGGCGTCGAAACCGGCGGAGACGAGGAGGACGTCCGGGGCGAAGGCGCGCAGCGCCGGGATCACCCGGCCCTGGATGGCCTCGGCATAGCCCGCGTCGTCCGTGCCGGCCGGCAGCGGCACGTTGAGGGTCGCGCCCTCCCCCTCGCCGATGCCGGTCTCCGACGCGGCGCCGGTCCCGGGATAGAACGGGTACTGGTGGGTGCTGGCGTAGAAGACGTCGGCCCGGTGCTCGAAGAGGTGCTGCGTGCCGTTGCCGTGGTGGACGTCGAAGTCGAAGATCGCCACCCTCTCCGCGCCCTTGCGCCGCAGATGCTCGGCGGCCACGGCCACGTTGTTGAAGAAGCAGAAGCCCATGGCGACCGCCCGCTCCGCGTGGTGCCCCGGCGGGCGCACCGCGGCGAAGGCCCGGTGGTCTCCTCCGCCGGCCGCGGCGGCATGATCCGCCGCGGCGAGGGCCGTCTCCACCGCGGCCCAGGCCGCCTCCCAGGTGCCGGACGACAGCGGGTTGTCGGCCGAGTCGAGCAGCGAGTCGCCGCGCTCGACGGCGCGCTCGAAGCGCTCGACGTAGCGCTCCTCGTGCAGGGCGAGCACGGCCTGCCGCGCATCTCCATCCCATCGCCCTTCCGCAAGGTCCCAGCCGCGGCTCCGCAGGTGGTCCACGATCCCCGAGAGCCGCTCCGGCCGCTCGGGATAGCCGCGGGGGGAGCGGTGCTGGAGGCAGCGGGGATCGGTGAAGACGCGCATGGCGCGAATGATAGTTCACGCCCGCCGCCGAAGCTCCATGCCCGGCCTGCGGAGCTGCCGCCGGACGCGGTGCAGCAGCGTGTCCACGTAGCGCGGCTTGAGCTCGAAGGCGCGGGCGAGGTCGCGGCTGCGCCACTCCTCCACCACCGCCAGCCAGAGGATGCGGACGTCGCGCCGCGAGAATCCCTCGATCTCGGCCAGGGCCAGGAGGTGCCGGATCAGCATGCGCTGGCGCTCGGAGCGCAGCAGCACCACCTCGGGATCGCCGTCCGGGCTGTCGAACCGCTGCACGCACATGCGGGCCGGATGGGCGCGCGGGCCGCCGCCGCGCTTGGCGGCCTTGGCCGCCCGCATCTCGTCGAGCAGGACGCTGTCCGCAACCCGGCCCAGGTAGGTCAGGACGCCGCTGCGCCCGATCCCGCGCAGCCGCCGCAGGCGGCCGGGCCCGCCCTGCAGCAGCCGGCAATAGATCTCCTGGACGCTCTCGACGATCTCATCCGGACGGGGCCGCAGCCCCAGGCGCCGCATCCCGTCGCGCACGCGGCGGCGCAGCCAGACGTCGTGGGTCCCCACGACCGTCTCCCAGCTCTCTTCCTCTTCGTTGGCTTGAATCTCGGCGATCATCTCCGCTTCTCCCTCGGAAAGGGAGCGGAGGTGGCGCGCAGGCGCAAATCACCCGGACCGGAAGGCCCAGGCGGTGCAAGGGGTGCGGGATTTCTATCCCATTCCGGGAACGGGCGCAAGCCTGGGCTACAATCCCGCGCCGTGCCCCGACGCCTGCTCCTCCCCCTGCTGCTCCTCTGGCTTGGCGCCAGTGCCGCCAATATCGCCTGCGGGCCCGCGGCCGCTCCCCAGGCGAAGCGCGTCAAGCTGGCCGGCGCCGGCAAGGGGTGGAACGTGGTCCTCCTCACGGTCGACACCCTGCGGGCCGACCGCCTGGGCGCCTACGGCTACCAGGGATGGCCGGACCATCCCGCCAGCCCGCGGCTCGACGCCCAGCTCGGGACGGGCGTGCTCTTCGAGCGCGCCCAGGCGCAGCGCTCCGAGACCTGGCCGTCGCTCGCCTCTCTCCTGACCGGCCTCTACCCCAGCGGTCATGGAGTCGTGGAGAACGGCTACGGCTTTCCCGACGACCTGCCCACCCTGCCGAAGCTCCTCCACCAGGGCGGCTACCGCACCGGCGCCTTCCTCTCCAACATGTGCAAGGCCAACCACCAGGGGTGGGACGGCTTCGAGTGCAGCGGCGGCCGGGACGGCAAGGCCGTGCAGAGCGCGCTTCAGTGGGCCAAGGCGCAGAACGGCCGGAAGCCGTTCTTCCTCTGGGTGCACCTGTTCGGCGCCCATGGTCCCTACTACAACGGCGGCGACCTCGCGATCCGCGAGCTCGATCCGGGATACCAGGGGCCGCTGGGGCCGAAGAAGTGGCAGCTCAACCAGGTGATGACGCAGAAGATCCCGCTCGGCGAGCGCGACGTCCGCCACCTGGACGCCCTCTACGATGCGGCGGTCCTGGGGACCGACCGGCTGGCCGGCTCGCTCCTGGAGGGGCTGCGGGCCGCGGGACGGCTGGAGAAGACCGTGATCGTGATCTCCGCCGATCACGGCGAGGAGCTGTACGACCACAACGGCTACCTCTACCACGCCTGCTCGGTCTACCAGACCGGCCTGCACGTGCCGCTGGGGATCTCCGCGCCGGGGCTGATCCCGGCCGGGGCGCGGGTGCCGCAGGTCGTGGAGCTGATCGACGTCATGCCGACCCTGCTCTCGCTTCTCGGCCTGGCCGTGCCCGCGGAGCAGCACGGGCGCTCGCTGGTCCCCTACCTGGAGAGGCCGGGAGCGGGCGGCGCGGGCAAGCCGGCGTTCTCCGAGTACGGCTCGGCGCCGATCCATACCGTGGTCCGGGACGGCTGGAAGCTGGTGCACAACCCCGAGGGAATCGAGCCCGTCTGCATCCCGGACGCGCCCCCCGGCCACTACCCGATCGGCCGCGAAGAGCTCTACGACCTATCCCGGGACCCCGGGGAGACGCGGAATCTCGCGGCCGCCCAGCCGGCGAAGGTGGCCGAGCTGGAGAAGCTGATCCGCCAGCGCTATGCGGGCTTGAAGAGCCGCGCCGGGGAGCAGGACGTCGACGAGGAAATGGAGAAGGAGCTGAAAGCGTTGGGCTACGTGGCGCCGGGCGGGCGCGGGAAGAAGAAGCCTCCGCCCCCTTGACACGTACCCTCGCCCTGCGTACTATCTGCATCCTTCCGCGCGACGGGGAGGTTAGCTCAGCTGGTCAGAGCACCTGCCTTACACGCAGGGGGTCGCGGGTTCAAGTCCCTCACCTCCCACCAAAGAAGTGGGGGAACGCCGCAAGGAAGCAGCACAACGCGGGGCTGTAGTTCAGTTGGTTAGAACGCCGGCCTGTCACGCCGGAGGTCGCGGGTTCGAGCCCCGTCGGCCCCGCCAAATCGAATAGGAAAAACGCTGATGCGCGACAAGATCAAACTGGTATCGACCGCCGGCACCGGCTACTTCTATACCACCGACAAGAACAAGAAGCTCTCCACCGAGAAGCTGCGTCTGAAGAAGTACGATCCCAAGGTGCGCAAGCACGTGGAGTTCGTCGAGGAGAAGCTGCGCTAACGAGCCTCTCCCCGCTCCGTGTCCCCAGGAAGCCCCCGTCCGGGGGCTTTCGTGTTTTCGGGCGTATACTCACCCTCATGAGTATGTCCAAGCGCCTTCAGATCCCGATCACGGAGCAAGAGTGCTCCCATTTGCAGGCCGCCGCGCGCCGGGAGGGCCTTCCTCTGGCCGAATGGGCCCGCCGCCAGCTCCGCAAGAAAGCGGACGAGGCGCTCGGAGGAGGAGCCCTCGGCCCTCGCCAGGCTCTGGACCTGCTCAAGAGCCTCGAGGCGCCCGTGGGACCCGTGGAAGCCATGATCGAAGAGTCCGTCGCCGGCCGCTACTCGTGATCCTGATCGACGCCAACATCTTCATGTATGCGGCAGGGAAGGAGAGCCCGCAGCGGGCGCCCTGCCAGCGGTTCCTCGAACGGATCGTCGCCGGCGGAGGGCCGGCGACCTGCACCGACGCCGAGGTTCTGCAGGAGATCCTGCATCGGTATCGCTCTCTCAAGATCCCGGAGACCGGCTTCAAGATCTTCGACGCGGTGACCCACCTCGGCATTCCGATCCTGTCCGTCACGGATCGCGCCATGGCGGAAGCGCGCCGGCTTCTCGAAGAGCACCCAGGCCTGTCCACCCGTGACGGCGTTCATCTCGGGGTGATGC
>JBJMGZ010000177.1:0-10089 GCA_045807605.1 Thermoanaerobaculia bacterium
CTTGCAGGAGAACCACAATTGCCGGCGTTCCGCCAATTTATCCGGACAGGCCGGCGAGGACGCCAGCGCACCCAGGGAAAGCGCGCCCTGCCAATTCTAGGTTGACAACGTACTACCCCCTCGCCGCCGACCTTGCCACCACCGCCAGCACTTCCATGGGCGGGAGCTTGGGGTTGTGGCGCAGCGAGCGCTCGATCTCGCGGATGCCGGCCCGCAGGTCGCCGCGCTGGGCCGCGTAGACCTTGTCGAGCTCGTCGAGGCCGGTGAGGTAGATCCGCTTCGCGATCACCCGCGCGTTGTTGATCGGCGCGCGGGCGAGGCGGGCGCCGTCGTAGACCTCCAGCCCGAGGGTGCGCAGCCTGCCCCGGGCGCGGGCGAAGACCGCGGAGCGCCGCCGCTCCATCTCGGGGCGGGGGAGCCCCGAGCCGTACAGGCTCTGGAGATCGTCCTCCAGCTCCGCGTAGAACGCGCCCAGCCGCTTCTCGTCCCGCCACAGGGCCGCGCAACGCCGCACGGCCTCACGGTCCCCGCGGCCGGCGAAGAACAGCTCCGCTCCCCGGAAGCCCACGAAGTTGGCGTAGCTCTCGTTGAAACGCACGTCCCCGGGCACCCAGAGCGTGTTGTGCGCGATCTCGTGGATCACGGTCACGACCAGCTCGACCGGGTCGTCGTCGAGAGCCGTGGAGAGCAGCGGATCGTTGAACCAGCCCAGGGTCGAGAACGCTCCCGCCGGCCGCAGATAGGTGTCGTACCCCATCCGCTCCAGCCGCCGCATCTCGGCTTTCGCCGCCGCCTCGTCGAAGAAGCCCTTGTAGGGGACCGCGCCCACCACCGGGTACGACCACTGATACCCGGCCAGCCTGTCCCGGGGGCTGGCGGAGAGCACGTGCACCAGCGTGGTGCCCTCGCCTAAGTCCGAGAAGGTGGTGTAGGTGTCGCCGGCCTTCAGGCCCAGGCGGCCGGCCGCGAAGGCACGGGCCGCCAGCACCAGCTCGAACTGCGACCGGCGGTCCGCGGCCGTGGCCGGGTCCGCGATCAGCTCCTGGAGCGGATGGCGGCCCATCAGGATGCGCGCCTCCTCGTAGCCGGAGCGCAGCAGGAAGCGGGCCTCGCCGCTGACCAGCGGCAGGACCACGAAGGTCGCGAGAAGCAGCAGGAGGGCGATGCGGAAGAGACGGCTAATAGAGGGCAACGGTGCTTCCATCCTTCAAACGGCAGACGGGTTGCGGGTTGCGGAGCGGCACGCCGAAGAGGCGGAGCTCCGCGGCGCCGAAGAGGGGAAGCCGGCCAGTGTCCGCCAGTTTTCCCACCGGCTCCCCCTCCTGAAGCAGAAACGGGTGGTCGAGCATCTCATTCCAGGCCTGGCTTCTCCTGCTCCGGCGCACGTGAATCGGGTCGATCCCGTACCAGGACGGAGAAGGCTCCACCAGCCGGGCTCCATGCTCCAGGCCGAGTCTGCGCAGCCTCTCGTTCAGCTCCCGGGCGCTGTCCAGCACGGCGCTCCAGGGTGCTGCCCTCCGTCCAGGAAAAAGGATTTGCCGTACGAGATGATAGCGAAGCGGCGATACTTTCTCAAGGCTGGCGAGCGGGAGCAGGCCGACGATGAGCTCCGCCCGCTGCCCTGCCAGGCGCTCCAGGCAGGTCCCGACCCAGCCGGCGATCCTCGGCACCGGCGCGCCGTAGAGGAGGTCGTTGCCCACGTCCGTGACGAGCGCCACGGTCGGCAGGGCAGGCCGTCGCTCGAGCTCCTGCCAGAGGCCGCACTGGACGATGCCGGGGAGCCCGCGCACCCAGGCCAGGCTGCTCCAGGTGCCGTAGGAGCGGCCGTGCCCCAGCGCCGCCAGGATCTCCACCGGTCCCGGCAGGCGCGCCAGCACCCGAGGGAAACCCATCTTGAGGTTGCTCGCGCCGAGGAGGACGACCCGCAGCACGGCCCGGCGCGGTTCCACTCACCCGCGCGCTTCGGGCGGATCGACGACGGTGAAGGCGAAGGTGGTGCCGACGCCGGTCTGGCTCTCCAGCCAGATGCGGCCGCCCATCTGCTCGACGGCCTCGCGGGCGATGGCGAGGCCCAGGCCGCTGCCCTCGGCGATCGCCGGGTGGGCGCGCACGAACTGCTCGAAGACCCGCTGCTGCATCCCGTCCGGGATGCCGACGCCGTTGTCCTCGACCGCGATGCGCCAGAAGCGGTCGTCGCGCTGGACCGAGACGCGCACCCAGCGGTCGTCCTTGGCGGGGTCGGAGTACTTGACGGCGTTGCCGATCAGGTTGATGAGCGCCAGCTCGACGCGGGTGGCGTCGACCTGGACGTCAGGCACGGTCTCCTGGGCCTCGATGCGGACTCCTCTCTCCTCGGCCATGCCGCGCAGCTCGGCCACGGTCTCCTCGACGAGCGCGCGCAGAGCGAGGCGCCGCCCCTGGGCCGTCTCCTCGCTCCCCTGGGCGATCGCCAGGGCGTGCACGTCGTCGGCCACCCCCTCGATCCGCTTCACGGTCCGGCGCAGCGCCAGCAGCACTCGCTCGCGGGTCGGCGCGTCGAGGTTCTCCTCGCCGAGCAGGTGGAGGGCGGTCTCGGCCGTGCTCAGGCGGTTGCGCAGCTCGTGCGCGAGATCGCGTCCGAAGCTGCCGAGCAGCCGGGCGCGCTCGCGCCGGTCCTGGAAGCCCTCCTCGCGGAAGGTGGTGGCGGTGATCGTGGTGATCGCCATGAGCGCGCGGTAGAGGCGCTCGCCGACCTCGACCGCGTAGTCGGGGCTCACCTTGCGGCCGAACTTCCGCGCCTCCTCGCGCAGCGCGTCGTAGAGGATCTTCCCCAGGATCTCGAACTCGGCGAGGATCTCGTCGATGTCGTAGCCCTGCTCGCGCCGCAACCGGGCGAGCTTCGTCATCTCGTCGCGCACGATCTGCTCGGAGCCGATGTCGCCGCCGGAGCAGAGGTAGTCCGAGACCGCCCGCAGCACCTCCGGCATGTCGTTGAGGAGGGCGTCGGAGGGGAAGATGCGGCGTGGTTGGACGTCCAGCCGCGCGGTGAGCCGGTCCAGCCAGAGACGGGTCAGCTCTGCCGACCGGCGGTGCAGCTCTCCACCCAGGTGGGCTTCCAGAGCCCAGACTTCATTCTGGTTCATGATCACTCCCCGAAGCGGGAGAAATTATAGCCCAACGACTTCGTAACGCGACCGGCGGACCTGCTGGCGCAGGCCGTCGAAGATCCAGACGAGCGACTTGCCCGTCGCCCGGTCCATGGCCCAGTCCGGGGCCGAGCCGCCGGGATCGGTATGGAGCCGCAGGGTGGCGCGGGTCTTTCCCCCAGGGGCTGCTTCGAGGGTCCAGGAACCCCTTTGCGATTTCACGTTCCCCGAGCCGGGGACGTAGCTCCACTCCACCTTCCGCCCCGCCTGGCCGGTCACGCGGATGCGGAGGTGCCGCTCGCCGATCAGCGGCGGCAGGCCGAGGCGCTGGAAGCTGAGGATCGAGCCGTCGGGCTGCGGCTTGGCGTCCGACTCCTCGACGAAGGGCATGAACTCGTCCCAGTGGTCGAGGTCCATCAGCGCCCGGAAGACCCGCTCGGGCGGAGCGTCGATGACGCCGCTGGCGATCCCCTCCTTGGGACCGTCGCCCACCGGCCGCAGCGTCACTTTGACCTCGTCGAAGCGGACCTCGCCGAAACGGCCGGCCATGGCCAGGGGCAGGAGGAGCAGGAGGGAGAGGAGGAGACGGTTCATGCCGATAGGATATGACGCATGACCCGCGTGCGAGCCCTCCGCTGGCTGATCTTTCTGGCGGTTCTCGCGGCGCTCGCCTGGAGGTTCCGTCCCTACCTGGAAAACGCGGTGCGCTTCGTCCGTCTGTTGCGCGAGCCCCTGCCCGCCATGCTTCCCGTGCCGGTGGAGGGCGTGCCGCCCGAGGACCTGCGGGACACCTGGGGCGCCGCCCGCAGCGAGGGCCGCAAGCACCAGGGGATCGACATCTTCGCCCCGCGCAACACGCAGGTGCTCTCCGCCACCCACGGCTTCGTGGCCCGCCGCGGCTGGAACCGCCTGGGCGGCCGGATCATCACCGTCATGGGTCCGGGCGGCTACCACCACTACTACGCCCATCTGGAAGCCTGGGACCTGCCGGACGTCGGGGACTGGGTCGAGGCCGGGCAGGTGCTCGGCTACGTGGGCACCACCGGCAACGCCGCCGGCACGCCGCCCCACCTGCACTACGGGATCTACTCGATGTCGGGCGAGGCGATCAATCCCTACCCGCTGCTGAGAGGAGGCTCGAGATGGCCTCCACCTCCTCCTTCGCCGCCGGCCGCCACATCCCGTTCTGCCGGCGCTTCTCGATGACCGCGGGGTTGTAGCGGATCGAGGTCACCAGCTTACCCTCGCGGTTGAAGACGTGGGCGCGGCCGCGGTCGCCGACCACCACGAGGGTGTCGCGCCGGGTGTCGAAGAGCAGGTCCTCGGGCGTGGCGCGGGCGAAGTCGGCGAGGGCCATGCGGGTCGGCCGGTCGCCCTCGCGGTGGCGGACCCTGGCGTGCAGGGTGCGCCGCTCCACGCCGCGCCAGCCCTTCTCCAGCCGGCGGGCGAGGGCGTTGACCAGCCCCTCGATGCGCTGGTCCACCACCTTGGGAGGAGTCCTGGGAGCGCGCTCGAGCTGGTGCTCGATGCTGCCGAGCACGCTCTGCGCCCAGCGCACCGAGTCCGCCCAGGGAACCTCTTTCATCCGGTCGTACAGGTGCTCCAGCGGCTCGCCTCCGGGGCCGATCCCGATGACGTTCAAGCCGAACCGCCGCCGGCCGCCGCGCGCCCGCGACGAGATCACCTGGAACGACACGGCCAGCGGCTGGCGGCCCGGGAGATTGGGGTCCGGAGCGGGATACCAGCCCACCGCCACCTGGCCGTGCAGCCGGTAGCCGGACTCCTGCTGGAGGAAGGCGGGCAGCAGCTCGCTCGTCATCTCGTCGCCCGAGGTCACGGTCGCCACGAGCTGCGGCGGCTCGCGGTAGAGCAGGTCGATGCGCGGATCCCGGCGCTGCAGCAGCCACTGGGCCATGTCGAGGAAGCGCGGCGCGCCGGTACCGCCGTAGCCGGCGAACACCTGCCGGTGTCCGGCGGGGCCAGCAGGCGCCGAGTGCTCGCAGGAGGCGCTCTGGCAGCGCAGGCAGAAGACGCGGCCGGGCTGGAAGCGGGCGCTGTGGGCGACCAGCGACTGGATGGCGTTCTGCACCGACTCCTCGGCCGCCAGGCCGGCGCGCTCGATCGTCCCCTCGCGGAGAGCGGTGGGCACGGCCAGGCGCACGTCCAGCCGGTCCCCCCGGCCCGCCACGAGATGGCCGAGCGGATGGCGCTCCAGCCGCTCCCGCACCTCGTCGGCGAGGAGCTTCATGACCTGTTGCAGGCGTTCCTTGGAGTCGGCATTGGGGTCCATCATGCCAGCATAAGCGCTGCCGGAACGGCGGGTATTCCTCGTAGACTGCCGGCATGAGCTTGCGAATTGGCGTCTCGGCCTGCCTGCTCGGCGAGGAGGTCCGCTACGACGGCGGCCACAAGCGGGACCCTCTCCTGCTCGGCCTGTTCGGGCCGGACGTGGAGTGGGTTCCCGTCTGTCCGGAAGTCGAGATCGGGCTCGGCACGCCGCGGCCGCCCATGCGCCTGGTCCGCATCGGCGGAGACACCCGGATGGTGACTCCCGAGACCGGGGCCGACCACACGCTGGCCATGCGGGAGTATGCGGAGCGCCGGGTCCGGGAGCTGATGGGCGA
The DNA here is from genome assembly GCA_045807605.1 of Thermoanaerobaculia bacterium. Classification (GTDB taxonomy): domain Bacteria; phylum Acidobacteriota; class Thermoanaerobaculia; order Multivoradales; family UBA5704; genus DATMER01. Next base: position 5,750 of record JBJMGZ010000177.1, read on the forward strand.
GCGGCTCGCGGGCTACATCTTCAAGAAGGATTCGCCGAGCTGCGGCATGGAAGGGGTGAAGCTCTACCCCGCCGAGGGGGGCGAGCCGGTCCGGGAGGGGCGCGGCCTCTTCGCGGAGACGCTGCTGCGCCTCTGGCCCGACCTCCCGGTGGAGGAGGAGGGACGGCTCCACGATCCGATCTTGCGGGAGAGCTTCGTCGCCCGCGTCTTCGCCCGCGACCGCGGGATGGCGTGAGGTATCATCTCCTCCGCCAAGGAGGTACTCACAATGAAGCGGTTGGGCGCCAAGGAGACCCAGCTCCTGCCCGCGAACGGAGAGAACGAGCAGGAGCTGGGCGGCCTGGGCGGCCTGCTGCGCCGGAAGAAGAAGTCCGACGGCGGCGACGGCAATTGAGGGAGGGGATCGATTGAAGAGAAAGGGCGGGGAGCGTCTCGACACCCGCGAGATCTACCCGGGGCGGACGATCCATGTGGCCGTGGACACCGTCCGCCTGCCCAACGGCAAGGTGATGGACATGGAGCTGGTCCACCACAAGGGGGCGGTCGCGGTGGTGCCGGTGATCGGGGAAGAGGTGCTGATGGTCCGCCAGTACCGCTACGCCACGGGCGGCTGGCTCCTGGAGATCCCCGCGGGCAAGCTGGAGCCGGACGAGAAGCCCGAGGCCTGCGCCATCCGCGAGACCGAGGAGGAGACCGGCTTCCGCCCCTCCGAGCTGGAGCCCCTGGGCTGGATCTGGACCACGCCCGGCTTCTGCGACGAGAAGATCTGGCTCTTCCTCGCCCGGGGCCTCGAAGAGACCCGCCAGGGCCTCGATGAGGACGAGGTGCTGGAGCTGGAACGCATGCCCCTGAAAGACGCCGTGGACAAGGCCGTCCGCGGCGAGATCCACGACGGCAAGACGGTCTGCGCGCTCCTGCGGGCGTCGGCACGCTTTTCGCTTTCACCGCCGGCGTGCGATCCGCCATCCTGACCGAGCCACGCCAGTTCCGCATCGAGTCCATGGACACGCCCGAGCCGGGCGAAGGGGAAGTGCGCATCCGCGTGCGCGGCTGCGGCGTCTGCGGCTCGGACATGGGGCCCTGGAAAGGGTTCCCCGGCATGGGCTACCCCCTGCAACCGGGCGCTCCGGGCCACGAGATGTTCGGCACCGTCGAGTCCCTCGGTCCCGGCGTCCAGGGGCTCGCCGCCGGCCAGCCGGTGACCGCCCTCACCTACCGGGCCTACGCGGAGCACGACCTCGCCCGCGCCGACTCGATCATTCCCTTGCCCGAGGCGCTCGCGGACCGGCCCGTCCTGGGCGAGCCCGTGGCCTGCGCGGTCAACGTCATGCGCCGCTCCGGTGTCCAGGAGGGGGATACGGTGGTGCTCCTGGGCACCGGCTTTTTGGGCACGCTCCTGCTCCAGCTCCTGCGGCGTCACAAGCCCGGCAGGGTGATCGCCGTCTCCCGGCGCCGGATGGACCCCGCCCTCGCCGAGCGCCTGGGCGTCGAGGTGCTCACCTACGAGGACCAGGTCCCAGGAGGCGCCGACGTGGTCATCGAGGCCACGGGCAAGCAGGGGCCGCTCGATCTCGCCACGAACCTGGTCCGCGTGCGCGGCCGGCTGATCGTGGCCGGCTATCACCAGGACGGACCGCGCACGGTCAACATGCAGCTCTGGAACTGGCACGGGATCGACGTGATCAACGCCCACGAGCGCGACCCCGCCATCTATCGCAGCGGCATGGAGGAGGGCGTGCGCCTCCTCGCCGCCGGCGAGCTCGACCTGGAGCCGCTCATCACCCACACCTTTCCGCTCGCGGACATCAACCACGCCTTCCGCATGACCGAGGAGCGGCCCGAGGGCTTCCTCAAGTCGCTGGTGCTGACGGTATGAGATTGGGCTTCGTCGGCCTCGGCTGGATCGGCGCCATGCGCCTGGAAGTCGTTTCCCCAATCGCCGAGGTGGCCGCCCTCTGCGAGCCCGCGCCCCAGCGCCTCGCGGAGGTCGCCCGCAACCATCCCCAGGCCGCCGCGTTCTCGGATTTCGACGAGATGCTCGCCGCGGACCTCCGCCTCGACGGCCTGGTCATCGCCACTCCCAACTCACTCCATGCCCCGCAGACCCTGGCCGCGCTGGATCGGGGCCTGGCCGTCTTCTGCCAGAAGCCCCTGGCCTTGAACGCCCGCGAGGCGCGGGAGATGGTGGAGGCCGCGCGCAAGGCCGACCGGCTGCTGGGGGTGGACTACTCCTACCGCTACACCGAGGGGGCGCGCGCCCTGCGCCAGGCGGTCGAGGCGGGCGAGCTCGGCCGGGTGTTCAGTGTGGACACGGTGTTCCACAACGCCTACGGCCCGGACAAGCCCTGGTGCTTCGACCCGCGGCTCTCGGGCGGGGGAGCGCTCATGGACCTGGGAGTCCACCTGATCGACCTGGCGCTCTGGCTGCTGGGCGATCCCGAGGTGCGGGAGGTCCACGGCGGCGCCTGGAAGGGCGGCCATTCCCTGGAGGAGGGGGAGGTGGACGACTTCGCCAGCGCCCGGATCGAGCTGGAAGAGGGGGCTTCGATCTCGCTCGCCGTGAGCTGGAACGCCCACGCGGGGCGGGACTGCGTGATCCGGCTCTCCGCCTTCGGGACTGCCGGAGGGGCCGAATTCCGCAACGTGGCCGGCAGCTTCTACGACTTCGAGCTGGCGCGCTTCACGGGCCGGTCGGGAGAGACCGTCGTCCGCGAGTCGCGCGACTGGCTGGGCAAGGCGATCCTCGACTGGGCCGGCCGCCTGGGCGAGGGAAGCGGCTTCGATCCCGGGATCGGGCGCAGCGTGCGGGTGAGCGAAATCGTAGATGCCATCTACAGGCGGGTCTGAGCCCCCTCTCCCCCGGCACGGGGGAGAGGGCCGGGGAGAGGGGGAACGGGATCAAATCGAGAGGGGGAACGGGATCAAATCGCCCGCGTCTCATCCTCCTCGTCGTCGCGGACGAAGAGGTACTCCTGAATGCCGTGGCGCAGCAGGAACGAGCGGTCCACGCGGAACCCCTTGAGCAGGCCGGAGATCTCGGCCGGGACGTAGCGGGGTCCGGGCCGTTCCAGCTCGGTCCTCCGCTCGTAGACGAGATACCCTTTCTCCTGGATGCGGAAGCGGATCGGCTGGGCCGGGATCTGCTTCTGGCTCCACATCAGGGCGAAGATCAGGGCGCCCGGCCGGCAGTGGCGCCGGAGCAGCACGCCCAGCTTGGCCATCTCCTTGCGTTGCAGGTAGTTGAAGAGATCCCAGGCGAGCACCACATCGAACCGGGTATCGGGGGGGAAGAGCTGCTCGAAGAACTCCTGCCCGAGCTCCTCGCCCTCCATGGCCGTGGAGCGCGAGGCATACAGGTCGCCGATGTGCAGCTTGCAGCCGATCTGCGACAGGAACTCCACGTTGCCGCCCACCGCGGAGCCGAGGTCGAGGATCCTCAACCCCTGCCCCTTGCGGCGCATGGCTTCGAGCAGCGCGGTGAGCCCCAGCGACTTGTGGACGTCCGGCCCGACCTCCGCCTGTGCCACGGCGGATCCGGTCTCTCTGCGGGAACGGGAAAACCAGCTCATCCGGCCTGCGCCGCCCGGCTCGCGCCCGCGGGCTCACCCGCCTGCTGCCTCTCCGCGTGCTGCGCCCGGTCCGAGCCCTGGCGGGAAGAGCCGTCCTTCGCCTCCATGTCGATGCTGCCCTTGAAGCGCGAGCCGTCCTCCAGGATCACGCGCGGCGCCGTGATGTTGCCGCGGATCGCGCCGGCCTGGCGCAGGATCGCCTGCTCCTGGGCGAAGACGTTGCCGTCCACCTCGCCCTCGATGGTGATGACCTTGCCGAACACGTCCGCCTTCACCCGCCCGTTGCGGCCGATCGTCACGTTGTGCTGCTTGAGATCGACCTTGCCCTCGACGCGCCCTTCGATCACGAGATCCTCGCCGCCGCTCAGATCACCCTTGATGATGATCGAAGCGCCGATCGTCGCCCGGTCTCCCGTGCGCTTGGGCTCGGGGGAGGGATTGGGCGAGGATGACGTCACGGGCGCGGAGGGCGCGGAGGACATAGGACGGGGCGCGGTGGGTGCTGCGGGCTCGGGACCATTCGGTTGGTCGTCTCTCTTGTTCCAGGCCATGGGGAAGGACCTCCTTGAAACTTACGGCTGCACGTCGGTGTGAGCAGAAGCAGCGTAAAAGCCCGAGGATGGGAAGTCAAGGATAAAATAGCAAGCCGACGATAGATCAGTGTTGAAGGAAGCACCCCCTCCGGTTTGATCCCGTTCCCCCTCTCCCCAGCCCTCTCCCCCGTTCCGGGGGTGAGGGGGCCGGCTCTCGCTACGGATTTGAGGAGCGACT
>JBJMGZ010000178.1:0-3020 GCA_045807605.1 Thermoanaerobaculia bacterium
GGCGCATCGTCGAAGACGTTCGGGCCGTCGAACAGGTAAAGAGCGAGCGACGGCCGCGCCGGCGTGTAGTCCCGCGGCAGGTAGACGCGGATGCAGCGCGGCGCCAGCCCCGGCACCGCGAAAGGCCCCAGGACGTTGACCTCGCCGGCCCGCATCCGGGCGAGCGAGCCGGGCAGGCCGGAGCCGACCGGGATCGGCATGAGAATCTCGGGAGGCGGCGCGGCATTGGCCAAGGCCTCCTCAGGGCTTATCATGTTTGAACCGGAAGCCTTCGCGAAACTCTTTACAGTTCCGCCGGAATTCATCCTCGTAATCCCCCAGTCCCGGCCGGCTCTCGATTTCCCTTACGAGTTGAGCCCACTTGGAGTCCTGCCCGCTCGGCGTCTGAGGCAGATGTCTTGGATCGTCTGCCAGAAGATTGATCTTAACCATGCGAGGACAAAGAGTATCATCGGCGATCCGCCAGCCATTCCAGGAAGCGCCGCACCTCTCCGGGATCGCGCAGCGAGTAGGAGGCCGCGGTGGGGCGGGGCTCTTCGGCGACGAGGATGCCAATGCCGCCGATACCGCGCTCCTCGACAGCCCGGAAGGCGTCTTCGTCGGTGATGTCGTCGCCCAGGTAGAGCGGGACCGCTCCGGAGAGCCCGAGCGCGTCCATCATCCAGAGGAGGGCCTGGCCCTTGTCCCAGTCCAGGTCCGGGCGCAGCTCGAAGAGCTTCTTGCCATGGCCTTTGCGCAGGCCGGGATGACGGGCCGCGATCTCGTCCACGATCCTCTCGATGCGCGGCAGGTCCTCCTCGCGGGCGAGGCGGAAGTGAATGGAGATTGCGAAGCGCTTGGGCTCGATCAGCACCCCTTCCATCCCCTCCAGCTCACGATGCAGCGCTGCCGCGGCGCTCTCGATCTCTTCCGGGATTCCTGCGCCGACCTCGTGGCGGAAGCCCGGGCCGGCGATGTCGTAGCCGTGGCTGCCGGCGTAGGAGAGGCCGTCGAGGCCGACCAGGGCGGCCACGTCCTCCCGCCCGCGGCCGGAGAGGATGGCCACGGGATGGCGCTGTGCGAGGCGCCGGATCACCTCCCGGGTCTCCTCGGGCAGGGTCGCCAGCTCGGGCCGCGGCGCGATGGGGGAGAGGGTGCCGTCATAGTCGAGGAACACGGCGGACCGGCGGCCGTCCAGGCGGCGGCCGATCTCGTCCCGATGCTCCAGCGCTGAGGGGCGCACGCTGTTACTCCCTCTCCCCCGGTCCGGGGGAGAGGGTTGGGGAGAGGGGGAATGGGATCAATTTCAAACCCAGAGCTCTTCGATGCTCATCGGCGGGAAGTACTCCTTGGGAGTGCGGATGCCCTCCGGCACCTCGCCGATGGCCGCGTGGAGGTAGTAGTCCACCCACCAGAAGATGTCCTGCTCGCGGACGATCTCCTGCATGCGGCGCATCCGCCGGCGCCGCTCCTCCTCGTTCATCTCCATGGCCTGGCGGAGCGCCTCGGCCATGCCTTCGATGTCGTGCGGATTGACCACCAGCGCGCCCTCCTGGAGCTGCGCCACCGCGCCGGCGAACTCGGACAGGATGAGCACGCCGCGCCCCTCGATCTGACAGGCGACGAACTCCTTGGCGACCAGGTTCATCCCGTCCTTGATCGAGGTCACGAAGCAGGCCCGGGCCATGCGGTAGAGCGAGAGGAGGTCGCACCGGGACAGGCTCTTGTAATGGTAGTGGACCGGCACCCAGCCGGCCATGGAGAACTCGCCGTTGATCTCGCCCACGAGCTGGTCGAGCGTCGCCTTGAGAGCCTGGTACTCGGGCACCGCTTCGCGGCTGGGCACCACGACCTGGAACAGGATCACCTTTTCGCGCAGCGCGGGGAAGCGGCGCAGGGCGTCGCGGTAGGCCTCCAGCCGTTCGATCAGACCCTTCGTGTAGTCCAGCCGGTCGACTCCCACGATGAGCTCGAAGGGGCCGAGCTTCCCCCGCAGGTCGCGCAGGCGCGCCTCGACCTCCTCGGAGCGGGCGCCCTCGTCGTACTGGGCATAGTCGATGCCGATGGGGAAGGCGCCGACCCGGACCGTGCGCGGGCCCAGGCGCACCTCGACGATCGGGCCCTCTTCGTCGATCTCGACTTCCGGGAACAGGTGCTCGATGCAGCTCAGGAAGTTGCGCGTGTCGCGCGGGGTCTGGAAGCCGAGCAGGTCGTAGGCCAGGAAGGCGTTCAGCACCTGGGCGCGCCAGGGCAGCTTGAGGAAGATGTCCAGCGGCGGGAACGGGATGTGGAGGAAGAACCCCACCCGGCGCTCCTCGCGCTCGCGCAGGAAGTGCGCCACGTGGATGAGCTGATAGTCCTGCACCCAGATGAAGTCGTCGCCGTCGCTGTGCTCCAGCACGCAGTCGGCGAACTTCCGGTTGACGTCCAGATAGGCATACCAGAAGGAGGGCTCGAAGTCGCAGCGGTCGAGGAGATCGTGGAAGAGGGGCCAGACGATGGCGTTCGAGAACCCTTCGTAGAAGCCCTTCACCTCGTCCTCGGAGAGCAGCACCGGCACCAACTCGTAGCCGCGCTCCCGGCGGCCTTCGGCGAGGACCTTCTGCCACTCGCCTCCCTTGTCCAGGGCGAGCCCCGGCCAGCCGATCCAGATGCCGCCGCGGTGCGAGAGCACCGGCGCCAGCGCGCTCACCAGCCCTCCGGACCCCGGCTTGAGACTCCACTGCTCCCTCTTTTTCTCCAGGACGAAGGGGAGGCGGTTCGAGACGACGAGGAGGCGGCGTGACGGCGAGCTCAAAGCAGAGTGGATTCGTGCAAGCCCCGAGCCAGCGGCCCTGCGGGAAGATGGTGCTACGATCCGCGGGCTCGCACCATCTAGGGAGAAACTCCAGGAGGCTCGAATGCGCAAGGCTGTCTTTGCCCTTCTTCTCGCCGCTTGTATGTCGGTACTGCTGTCCGGTTCGTTCGGCTGCCACGCGAACCCGAAGTACGTCTGCGCGCCGCCGAAGCCGGCGGCCTGTCCGCTCCCGCTCTGCCCGGCC
>JBJMGZ010000179.1:0-8322 GCA_045807605.1 Thermoanaerobaculia bacterium
GAGAAACCCAAGAAGAAGCGCGTCATGCGCGGTGGTTGAATGAGGAACGGAAAGAGCATCCATTATCAAATCGGCCTACCCACGGGAGGTGCTCCGGAATGGGACCGCCTCCTGTTGACCGGGCCGGACAAAATCTTCAAGGGGCTCCGCTCGTGGCTGGGGCCGAAACGGGCGGAGGACACGGAGGTCGAACGAGGTTACTGGCGAGCGCTCGTCGCTCGCGGGGATGTCGAGGAGTTGGCCGTTGCCGTGGTCGAGCGGCTCGACCTCGACGGCGAGCGCCTTGTCGACTTGGATGCGATCGATCTCCCACCCATCCGCGAGCGGCTCGAGAGCGCCGCACGCGAGCGGCTGGACCGGCTCGATCTGCCGCAAGACGAGCGGGAGCGGGTTCGCAAACATTCCTTTCTCCTGGCGGAGGCGGCGTTCGAGGCACAGGAGGATTTGTGTGCCGCCCTCGCCCTCTACGCCCTCATTCATGATGCCCGGGTAGGGGCGGACACCTTCTCGCTCTACGAGGAGGTGTTGCTCCGGTTCAAGGTGGGGAACGCGATGCTCCTGCTCGACGAGCGGCCCGATCGTCGGCGGCGTTACGTGGAGTTCGTCCGGCAGGCGGCCGAGCTGGCCGACATTCTGGGCGGGCGGAGCGAGGTGCCGCGGGAGGCCTTGCGCGCGCTCACCCTGGAGATCCGCATCTGGCTCGGGCACCGCCAGGAAGAGCTGGGCGATCTCCAGGCCGCGGCGGAGTGCTTCCGCTCGGCGGTCGCCTGTTCGCGAACGCTCGACGACCGGGTCACCTGCGCAGCGCGGGCGGCTTCGGCCTTGGCTGCCTGTGGCCGAGGCCAGGAAGCCAGGGAGATTCTTCTCTCGGTCCGGGAAGAGGTCGGGCAGGTCGAGGACGAGATGGTCCGCGAGCTTTGGGAGGGAGTCTTCTGGAGCCTTGGAGGGGAATCCCGGTGATCCGGAAGTACACGGATCTCGACGTGCAGGTCGAACGGAACCCGAAGGGAGAAGGGTACTGGGCGAGAGCGAGCATCCCCGGGCGGGTGGAGTGGACGACCTTCGAAGAGCCGTTTTCCCGGGAGGAGCTGGAGGAGCTGCGGGACGCGATCGTGGAGGGAGTGCCCCGCAACGTCGACGCCTGGGAGCTGGGACGCAGGCTTTTCGAACGAGTGTTCACGGGTCCTGTTCGGGACCTGCTGAACGAAAGCCTTCCTCAATCCGATTCGAAACAAGGTCTGCGACTGCGCCTTCGACCGTCCCCGGAAGTCTGGCACTGGCCCTGGGAGCTTCTCCATAGCCGCGAAGAGTTTCTGGCCCTCTCGATCAAGACGCTGGTGGTGCGTCAGCCCGATGTTGCCAGAGACTTTCGGACGCGACGGTCCCCTTACCCCCTGCGTGTGTTGCTTGTCATCTCGAGCCCGCGTGACTGCGAGCAATTGGACGGAGAGCAGGAGCTCAAGGAGATCCAGAGTGCCCTGGGATGGCTGAAACGGTGGGGAATCGTGGAGGTGGAGCGGCTCGTTCCGCCGACGCTCCCGGCACTGCTCGCTCTATCGGGTCGAAAACCCTTCCACGTCCTCCACTTTGTCGGGCATGGCAGGTTCAATTCCGAGCACGGAGAGGGGGAGCTTCTCTTTGAGGATCCGGAGCGCCGGGCTGACTACGTGGACGGGAGGAAGCTTGGCGTCGTGCTGGACGGATGCAAGTCGTTGCGGCTGGTTGTCCTCAATGCGTGCGAGGCTGCCCGCAGCGGTAGTGAGGAGCCCTTTTCCGGCGTGGCAAAGAGTTTGATCCAGAAGCGCATCCCCGCCGTGGTCGCGATGCAGTACCCGATCGACGATGCCATGGCCGTGCGCTTCGCCTCGCATTTCTACGCCGCGCTGGTGAGGGGACGGGCGGTGGATTGGGCCGTGACTCAAGCGCGCAGGGCGATGAACGCGGCGGGCAAGGGGCTCGATTGGATCGTCCCCGTCCTCTTGCTGTCGTCCTCGGACGGGCGGCTCTTCCGCTGGAGACCGTCGTGGAGCTTTCTGGGAGCCCTTGCCATGGTCCCGCTGCTGAGCCTGGGCTACTTGCGCTGGTCGTCGGGCGTCGTGACCCCGGCGGTCCCGACTCCGGCTTTCATTCAGCCCTGCCCTTCCGTCGAGGGACTGGACATGGAGTTCGTTCGGATTCCCGCGGGCAGGTTCACTATGGGGTCGGGCAAGGGAGACGAGGCCCCGGCGCACGAGGTCGTGATCAGCCGTCCGTTCTGCCTGGGGACCTACGAGGTGACCCAGAAGCAATGGGAGTCGGTCATGGGGACCAACAGCGTCGAAAGCAAGCATCGCGGGGACGACCTGCCTGTAACCTACGTCACCTGGGAGGAAGTTCAATCCTTCCTCGGAAAGGTGAACAAGCAGGCCGGACGCAAGGTCGTCCGCCTGCCAACCGAAGCCGAATGGGAGTATGGCGCAGGTGGGTCCGGCGGAGTCCCCGCGGGCTCCAACTGCTTGCACGATCAGATCGACGGCCTTGCCTCGGTCGGCTCCCTGCGTCCCAATCGCTGGGGACTTCACGACATGCTGGGCAACGCCTGGGAGTGGGTTGAGGACTGGTATGGCCCCTATCCCAAGGGGTTGGTCAGCGACCCCCGTGGCCCTTCCTTGGGAGAGGGGCGGGTCAAGCGGGGAGGGGGGTTCGATTCTGCTGCCAGGCACTGTCGCGCCACGAGGCGGAGCCAGGAAGAGCCCAGCCGCCGAGCCAACGACCTGGGCTTCCGCGTCGTGCGCGAGCTGGACCCCGACTCCAGATCTGCAGAAAACCCGCAGGGAACGCTGGCTGCCATTCCGGGAAGGCTATCCGGTGGCTCGTAGAGGCTATCCGGCGCGCCGTATTGCCTACAAACGCGGCGTATAGGCAAGAAATCCGGGATAGAGCCAATCCGGCGCCGCGAATAGGCAATCCGGCGTGACGAATAGCCTGCAAACCGCCCTTGAAGCCTGAAAATCCGGCGTATTGCCTATCCGGCGGGCCGGATAGGCTATTCGGTGCTCGTGGGAGGCTTCCCGGCTGATTGGGAATCGGCAAAAAGGGCCGGGGGTCCAGGTCTGCAACCCATTCCCCCGGCCGAGGCGTTTGGCGCTATGCCACTTCTAATAGACACGGTCCCGGCGAAAAGGTGAACCGGTCTCGGGACTTTCTTCACTTTCCCGCTTGCTGCAGCGCCCGCTTCCTCGCGGCTTCGAACTCGTCCCCCGGATTCCAGGCGGGGAGCTGGTCCGCGTTGGCGATCCGGAGGCCGGCGAAGAAGCCCAGGCGGGCGTCCTCGATCATGCCGTCGAAGTTCCAGTCCGGCGTCAGCTCGTCGCTCGGCTGGTGGTAGTGCGCGGCCTCCCAGGCCTCGATCTTCTCCTTGCCCCACTCTTCGGGATGGCCCCGGAAGTGCGTACCGTTGTCCAGGTAGATCGCGGGCACGCCGATGCGGGCGAAGTTGAACTGGTCGGAGCGGTAGAAGAAGCCCTTGTCCGGGAACTGGTCGCCGACCACCTGACGGTCCTGCTTCGCGGCCAGGGTCTTGACCACCTCGTCGAGCGAGGACTTGCCGAGGCCGATGAAGGCGAGGTCCGAGGCGCGGCCGAAGATGTTGCCGCCGTCGTAGTTGATGTTGGCCGCGATCCGCCCGGCCGGGAAGGTCGGGTGCTTGGAGTAGTACTCGGAGCCCAGCAGGCCCTGCTCCTCGGCTGCCACGAAGAGGATCAGGATCGAGCGCCGCGGCGGCTCGGGCAGGGCCGCGAATGCCTTCGCGATCGCCAGGACCTGCGCCGTGCCCGCTCCGTTGTCGAGGGCGCCGTTGTAGATCTTGTCGCCCTCCTTGTCCGGCTCGCCGATCCCCAGGTGGTCGTGGTGCGCGGAGTAGACCACCACCTCTTCCTTGAGCTTCGGATCGCTCCCCCGCAGCAGGCCGCCGACGTTGGCCGTCTTTTTGCGCGAGATCTTGTTTTCGAGCGTCAGGGAGGTAGTCACCCCGAGCGGCACCGGCTTGAAGTCCCGGCTCTGGGCCTGCTTGACCAGGGCGTCGAGGTCCTGTCCGGCCAGCTTCACGATCTGCCGGGCGGCGTCCTCGGTCGTCCAGGCCGAGACCTGGATGCGCGGCTCGTTCTCGGCCGGCAGCTCGAACTGCTCGCCGGTCCAGGAGGTCTGGATCACCTGCCAGCCGTAGCCGGCCGACGGCGTGGTGTGGATGATGATCGCCCCCGCAGCCCCCTGGCGCGCCGCGCTCTCGTACTTGTAGGTCCAGCGGCCGTAGTAGAGCCGCCGCTTGCCTTCGAAGAGCTTCGGGTCGCCCTCGGGATCGTTGTTGAGCATCACCAGGACCTTGCCCTTGAGGTCCATGCCCTTGTAGTCGTCCCACTGGTACTCGGGCGCCTGGATGCCGTAGCCGACGAAGACCAACTCGGCGTCCTTGATCGTGGAGCGGTCCTTCTGCACGCCGCTCGCGGCGATGAACTGGTCGAAGTTCTTGAGGGAGACCTTCTGGCCTCCCTTGGAGAACTCCCAGGTCTGGGGAGGCTTGGAGTCGATGCCGACGATGTCGAACGTCTGGAGATAGCTGCCCTTTTCGCCGCCCGGCTCGTAGCCCAGCATCTCCAGCGTGGTCGAGAGATAGAGCTGGGTCAGCTCGTCGCCCCGGCTCGCGGGGCCGCGCCCTTCGAGCAGGTCGTCCGCCAGGAAGCGGACCGGTCCTTCGATGGCGCCGCGGTCGATCTCAGCCGCTGCCCGGTCCGCGGGAGCCTGCGCGGCAGTCTGTGCGCCAAGACTCGCGGGCAGGGCCGGTACCAGGCCCAGGAAGCCGAGCAGGATCAAGGTGTTGCGATATTTCATGAGTAGGACCTCCGTGGTCGTGGTGTCTTCGGGCCGTCGACTTTAACAGACGACCGCGCCTCCTCCTTCCACGGTCCCCCTGCTCCCTGCTATGGTTCTGTCGATGAAGCTGACGATGACGGTGCGCGACTGCCTCTATCTGAACTGGGCGCTCCCCGTGGAGGCGCTGCCCGAGCCGCCCGCTCCGCTGCGCTATCAGCTTCACTCCTGGGAAGGGCAGGACTGGGTCTTCGCCTCCGCCCTGCTGTTCCACCAGGATGCCGTCCGCCTCTCCGCCCTGCCGCTGATCCGGGTCGGCTATCCGCAGTTCAACCTGCGTTTCTACGTGCTCGACCGCGAGGGGACTCCGTCGGTCCTGTTCCGCCGCATGCTGATGCCGGGCTGGGTGGCCCCCGGGGTGCGCCTGATGTCGCACCAGCCGGTGTTCGCGGCGCGGCTGGACTTCCCGCGGCCGACGGCGGACGCCGGCGACGGTCCCTGGCGCTGGCGGGTGGATTGCGGCGGCACGCTGGAGGTCCGGGCCTGGCGCGACATGTCCGCGGTATCGGCGGGGAGCGCCGGAGCCGGGATCGGAGACGGGCCGCGCCTGGGCTCGTGGGATGACACGGTCCGCTACTTCCAGACGCGGCTGCGGGGGTATGCCCAGAACTCGGACGGGCGCCTCCACCGGATGGATGTGCGCAAGTCGTCCGCGGTCGCCTGGCCGTTGCGCGCCGAGGTCACCGGGGCGGAGCTGCTGCCGGATCTGTTCTGCCTGCCGTCCAACGGTTCCGGCGGCATGGCCTGGCCGCCGCTCCATTCGGCCTGGCTCTGCCCGGAGATCCCGTTCGCTTTCGAGCTCGGGCTTGCTCCCAAGGAGGTGGGAACCGTGACCCGCAGCGGGATGCCGCAGCCGGCCGCGGGGCGGGTGGCCGAGGGCCGGCGGGCCTCGTGCTAGCATCCCGTCCATGAACCCTGTCCACCCCAAAGACCGACGGCCGCAGCGCATCGCGGTCCTGCCCGGCGATGGCACCGGCAAGGATGTGACCGCGGAGGCGGTCAAGGTCCTGGAGGCCGCCGCCGAGGCCTGGGACCTTCCCCTGGAGCTGGTCCATCTCGACTGGGATGCCGACCGCTATCTCGCCACCGGCGAGACCCTGCCCGCCGGCGCGCTCGACGACTTCCGGCAGAACTACTCGGCCATCTTCATCGGCGCCTACGGCGATCCCCGCGTGCCGGACATGAAGCACGCCGCGGACATCCTGCTGGGCATCCGCTTCGGGCTCGACCTCTACATCAACCTGCGGCCGATCAAGCTCTACGATCCCCGTCTCTGTCCCTTGAAGGAGCGGACGGAGAAGGACGTGGACATGGTGATCTTCCGCGAGAACACCGAGGGCGCCTATGTGAACATCGGCGGCAACTTCAAGCGCGGCACGCCGGACGAGATCGCGGTGCAGGAGGAGATCCATACCCGCAAGGGCGTGGAGCGCATCCTCCGCGCCGCCTTCGAGTACGCGGTCGCGCATGGGCGCCGCGAGGTGTGCATGAGCGACAAGTCGAACGTGATGCGCTACGGCCACGACCTGTGGCAGCGCGCCTTCGCCGAGGTCGCGGCGGAGTATCCGCAGATCGAGTCGCGCCACCTGTTCGTGGACGCCCTGACCATGCAGATGGTCAAGAACCCGCAGAGCTTCGACGTGGTGGTGACGAACAACATGTTCGGCGACATCGTGACCGACCTCGGCGCCGCGCTCCAGGGCGGGCTGGGAGTCGCGGCCTCGGCGAACCTGCACCCCGGGCAGACCTCGATGTTCGAACCGGTGCACGGCTCGGCGCCCAAGTACGCGGGCACCGGCAGGGCGAATCCGGCCGGCGCCATCCTCTCGTCCGCCCTGATGCTGGACTATCTCGGCCACTCCGGGGCGGCCCAGGCCATGGAGGATGCCATGGCGCGCGCGTTCCGGGAGGGACAGACCACTCCCGACCTGGGCGGCTCGCTCACCACGTCGCAGGTGGGGGACCTGATCGCCCGGGCGGTCAGCCGGGAAGTAGCAGCGACGTAGCAGCGAAGGAGCACACTGCGATGCAGCCCAAGGAATCCGATCTGATCTACGACTGGAACCGCTCCCAGGGGCCGGACCTCCAGCCCGGCCGCGGCAAGGTGCAGCTCAACGACGAGACGCTCCGTGACGGCCTGCAGTCGCCGTCCGTGATGAATCCCGCGATCGAGGACAAGGTGCGCATGCTGCACCTGATGGCGGACCTGGGGATCGATGCGGCCAACATCGGCCTTCCCGGCGCGGGTCCGCACGTGGTCAAGGACGTGGAGCGGCTGGCGCGCGAGATCGCCCAGGGGTTGCCGATCTACGCGAACTGCGCCGCCCGCACGGTGATCGCCGACATCCAGCCGATCGTGGACATCGTCCAGCGGACCGGCGTCGCGATCGAGGCCGCCTGCTTCCTCGGCTCCTCCCCGGTCCGCCAGTACGCCGAGGGCTGGACCATGGACCGGATGCTCCGCCTGACCCGCGACGCGATCGACTTCGCGGTCAAGGAAGGGCTGCCGGTGATGTACGTCACCGAGGACACCACCCGCGCCGCTCCCGAGGACCTGCGCCGCCTCTACACGGAGGCGGTGGAGGCCGGTGCCCGCCGGGTGTGCGTGGCCGATACCGTGGGCCATGCCACGCCGAACGGCGCCAGGAACGTGATCCGTTTCATCCGCGAGGTGGTGGACGCGACCGGCGAGGACGTCCAGGTGGACTGGCACGGCCATCGCGACCGCGGCCTGGCGGTGATCAACGCGCTGGCCGCGGCCGAAGCCGGCGCCGACCGTCTGCACGGCACGGCCGTGGGCATCGGCGAGCGGGTGGGCAACTGCGCGATCGACCTGCTGCTGGTGAACCTGCAGCTCCTGGGGTGGATCGACCGCGATCTGTCGAAGCTGCGCGAGTATTGCGAGCTCGTGTCGGAGAAGACCGGCGTGCCGTTGCCGGACAACTATCCGGTGGTGGGGAAGGACGCCTTCCGCACAGGCACGGGAGTGCACGCGGCGGCGATCATCAAGGCGCGGGCGCGGGGGGAGGAGTGGCTCGCGGACCTGGTGTACTCGTCGGTGCCGGCGAGCCTGATCGGCAGCCGCCAGATCATCGAGGTCGGCCCGATGAGCGGCGAGTCGAACGTGCACTACTGGCTCCAGGAGCGGGGGATCGAGGAGAATCCCGAGCTGGTGAAGGCTATCTTCCAGCGGGCGAAGGAGTCGGTGCGGATCCTGGAAGAGGCGGAGATCCTGGAGATCTGCCACGCGCACGCAGGGCAGGCTTGAGACCTCACCCCCTATCCCCCTCTCCCATCTCCCGCCCTTTCCCCCGCCGGGAGAGGGGGAACGCATGCGAGCCTTCTTGCCGGATCTGATCGACCCCGCGGGAGGGGGCTCCCTCTCCCGCGCAGCGGGGGAGGGCCGGGGAGGGGGTT
>JBJMGZ010000180.1:0-4691 GCA_045807605.1 Thermoanaerobaculia bacterium
GAGATATTCTTAGCCGGAGCTTCCGCCCACCCGGGAGGGGGCAAGCCCCTCCCCTACATCCTTACAAGCAATCCCGCACAAGCAAGCCCACGCGCTCTACCGCAGCTCCGCCGGCACCACCGGCGCTAACGTCGGGTCGAGCCGCAGCGCCAGCCGGAACTGCTCCCGGGCCTTTTCCGTTTCCCCCGCCAGGACCAGCGCCCTCCCCAGGTTGAGATGGACCTCCGGCCGCGGCTCCAGCTCGAGCGCGTCGCCGTAGGCTGCCGCGGCCGAGCTGCCGTTGCCCAGCAGCAGGTACTGCGTGCCGCGGGCGATCGGGATGCCGACCTCCGTGGGATCGAGCGCGGCGGCCCGGCGCAGCAGCTCCAGGTTGCCCGACACGAGCCGGCGAGGCACCTCGCCGCGCGCGATCATGGCCATGCTGACCAGCTCCACCTGGCGCAGCATGCGCCCGGCGGTGAGCCGGTCGCGCAGGCGGCCGGTCTGGGCCAGGAGCGCCAGCACCAGCAGGAGCACCGCCACCCAGGCCAGCGGCGACCGGCGCGGGGCCGGAGCGGGAGCCGCCTCGCGGCGAGCCTCCGGACGAGCCTCCGGACGAGAAGACCGCTTCGGCTTCATGCCGCCGGCTCCTCCTCCGGCTCCGGCCGCAGCACCCACGCCAGGAACAGCAGCGCCGGAAAGGCGACCAGGGCGACGCGCAACGGGAAGTAGGCCAGGCTGAGCACGGCGAGAGCGGCCAGCCCGGACCAGGCCAGGGCGCGGTCGTTCTGTCCGCGAGCCCGCGCGGCGCAGAAAACCACCCACAATCCCCACGCCAGGGCCAGCAGGCCGGGGATGCCCCACTCGGCGCCGGCCTCCAGGAATTCGTTGTGCGCGTTCGAAAACACCGGCGTGCGCTGGCCCGGCAGGAACTCCACGCCGCGGTCGAGCAGGGCGAGCTTGGCCGGCATGTACTCCGGCAGGTAGGCGCCGTGGCCGACGCCGGCGAGCGGATGCTCGCCCATCATCCAGAGCGCGGCGCGCCAGCCGTCCAGCCGGCCGGTGAGGACCTCGTTGAGATCGCCCTGGGCGAGACCCCGGAGCTTGCCCGCCACCCGCACCCGCAGCGGCGCCACCGCCAGCACCAGGACCGCGGCAACGACCGCGGCGGCGGCCAGCCCGGCCAGCACCTTGCGGCGCGGCAGCTCGAGCAGCGCGAGCACGACCGCGCCGGCGATCACCGCGGCCAGCGAGGCGAGCGTCTGGGTGAGAGCCAGGCCATAGACGCAGAGGGCGAGCGCGACGCCCGTCAGCCAGCGTCCCCGCCGGGGCTGAAACAGCGTCCGGATCGCGACGAGGGACGGTAGCACGAGGTACGAGCTCAGGTCGCCGGGATTGCCGGCGAACGACGTGATCCCCAGGCGGGGGTCATACTGGATGCCGGCGAGCCGGAGCGGCTCCCAGAGGTGATGGAACTGGAGGATGCCGACCAGGGCGAGAGCCGCCGCCGGCCAGATCAGGCCGCGCAGCAGGCGCTCCAGGCGCTCGCGCTCCAGGCCCGCGCTCCACCCCACCAGGCAGGCGGCGCCGATCCAGAGGTCGAACAGCGCCTCGCGCACCTGGAGCGGATGCGCCGTGGTCCAGATCCCCACCGTGGCCACGAGCAGGGCGGGGACCACGGCCCGCACCGCGGGCAGCCTCCAGGCGTTCCGCAAGCCGGCGGCGCGAAGGTTCCACGCCAGACAGAGCACCGAGGCGAGCCCGAGCCACTCCCCCACCAGCAGCTTCGGCAGCCGGAACGACTCCTTCCCCGCCACGATCAGGAACGGCGAGACGATCAGCAGCGCCCAGACGAAGACCTCCCCCAGCGTCGAGGCGAAGGCGGGAGGATCGGAGCGGGGTTCGGCGGACCTCATCGGCGCCGCGAGTATATCCGCGGCCGGAGCCACCCTGCCCGGCACCGAGGCCTCTGGTGTACCATTCCCTTTGAAAGATCGCCAATGAGCAACTGCAAATCCGAGAGGAGAGCGGAATGCGCAAGAGACTGATGCTGCCTTTGTTGGTCGCCGTGCTGGCCCTGCTTCTACCGGGGATAGCCGCTGCCTGCGACGGGTGCACCCTTTATCGGGTCTGCCTTGGGGACGAGTGCTGGTGGAGCTCGAGCTGTGGGGCGACGCACTACCCGAATGCAGGCTGGACCGAGTGCGATGATTCGACCCAGCCCTGCACCTATGCCGGTGAGAAGTGCCATTGGGTCGCCGCCCCTGAGTTGGAGAAAGACCGCAATGCGGCACCGGCCTGCTCTTGAAGCAGGTTGGCTTCTCCTTCTCTGGGCTGGCGCGGCAGGAGCAGCTCCGCTTCGAGTCACGGTCGAGCTGACCGGTTCGCCGCCGGCAGAGTCGAGAGCGGCCGGTACCTTGCTCTTGACTCCTTTGGGGAAGGACCCGGGCGCCGAGCCGGTGATGGCCGAGGCGGCTTTCCCAGGCGAGCAGGTCTTCGATCTGCCCGCCACGGCTGCATGGGAAATAACCGCTCGGGCGGAGGGCTATTGGGCGGCTCCAGCCGTCCTGCCTGCCGGCACGAGGGAGCCCTCGGTGCGGTTGCGGCTCCTTCCGACGGGTACCCTTCAGGGTCGGATCGTCTCGCCCGCGGGCCAGAAGCTTCCGCCCTTCGTGACTCTCCGATTCCAGTCTGCCCCGGCGAGCCCTGGCGCGTCAGAGGCTTTCGAGGGAACGGCATCCTGCACGGTCGAGCCGGACGGCCATCTGAAGTGCACGGCACCGGCCGGTCGGCTCGATCTACGCTTGCGCAGCGATGCGCAGGTACCCGTCTATCTCTGGGGTGTCGAAGTGCGCCCGCAGCGGACGACGGACGTAGGGGAGCTCCGGCTCCAGCCGGGAGCCTCCGTGGCAGGTTGGATCAAGACCGACCGCGATGAGCTTCCGTCGGCGGAGTGCCGGGCCGAGCTGGTCGCCGAAACCAGCGGCGCGCCGGGAAACCTCCAGGTCGAGGAACGTCTCCGACGGACCGCCCAGGAGGCCCGCCCGAACGAGAGGGGCTTCTTTCAGCTCTCGGGAGTCGCACCCGGCCGGTACACGTTGAAAGTCTCGCAGCCGGGATTCGCTCCCAGGAGCGTGCCCGGCATCGAGGTGAGGGAGGGGCTGGAAGCTCAGGTCCTCGAGCCGGTCGTGCTGGCAAGGCCGGTGACGTTCGAGCTGGCGCTCGATCCCGGCGTCGAGCCCTACGGGCAGCCCTGGAGAGTGCGGCTCGTGCGCAGGAGCGTCCCCACGGATCCGCCGGGAGAGACCTTTCAGGCACGGGCGTCTCCGGAAGGGACCTGCTCCATTACCAACGTGCCGGCGGGCACCTACGAGCTGAGCGTGCTCGGCGACGACAACTCCATCTGGCACAGCGAATTCCTGGAGGTCGCGGCAGGCCGGCTACCGCACATGGTTCAGATCCCGGCGGTGCGCATCGAGGGCCTCGTCACCCGCGGCGGCGATCCGCTCGCGAGCACGGTGTGGCTCGGCCGCGGCGGACGCCGGCTCCGTTTCGACTCGGACGGGGAGGGGCGGTTCCAAGGCCTTCTTCCCGAGGAGGGGACCTGGAACGCATCGCTGACATCCGTCGAGGAAGGTTGGCGGATTTCCCTGGCCACGGTCGAGGTGAAAGTCCCGGAGGGCAAGAACATCGCCCGGGTCGAGATCGTAGTGCCGGACACCACCTTGGAAGGGGAGGTCGTCGACGAAGCGGGCCGACCCGTCTTCGCTGCCCAGGTGAGCGCCTTCAGCAGCGCGAGGATCGACAGCCGCGTTCGTACCGATCGCAAGGGGGAGTTCGCGATCCATGGGCTTCCGGCCGGCCCGGTGACGCTCTCGGCGACCGAGCAAGACCGGGAGAGCGGCTGGGTGCAGTCCGCTCTCGCCGAAGGCGCAGGCTCCCCCTGGCTCCGCCTCGTCGTCCGCCGCTTGAGGAAGGCGAGAGGGCGCGTGCTGTCGCCGAGCGGCGGCCTGCCGGGCGCGACGGTGCTTGCGTGGCCGGCCTCACAGCCGGCCAGCCGGGTGGCGACAGCCATGTCAGGACCCGGCGGCGATTTCGAGATGGAGGTCCCCGAAGGGGAGTCGGCCCTGCAGCTCCTCGTCCTGCCGCCGGGATTCGCCTTTCGCATTGCGACCGTCCGGCTGGAGACGGAGCGGCCGTTCGAGATCGTGGTCGAGCCTCATGGGGGAACTCTGATCCTGGAGAGCCCCTCGCCGTCGGCGGAGCCCCTGCTCGTGCACGAGGGGGTGTTCGTGCCCCTGCAGCCGCTGCGGGACTGGGCACGGATGCAGGGCGCCCCGTCTTCGGAGGCAGGCCGGCTGGTCGTTCCGAACGTGGCGGGCGGTGCCTACAACCTGTGCAGAGGTCGAGCTGAGGGCTCCTCGGCCGCGTGCAGCGCCGGCGTTCTCACGCCTCTCGGAGAGCTCGTCCTGCGGGCCCCGGATTAGCGCCCCCGGAGAAGGGCCGGGCCGCAGGCCCGGTGAGGGCTCAAACCCATGCACGGATCTCCAGCCGCCTCTGCATTCCGGTTGCCTGCGCTGAGATCCCGTGCTCGTGTAGACTTCTGCCCATGATCGACCAGGAAGTCCGTCGCCTCGCGCGCCTGCTCGAGGCGCTGGTCAAGGTGGAGCGGGTGCCGGTCCGGGAGCTGGAGCGCCGGCTCGACCTAGGCG
>JBJMGZ010000181.1:0-9880 GCA_045807605.1 Thermoanaerobaculia bacterium
CATGACCCATACCGAGATCATCGACAAGGTCTCCGCCGCCGTGAAGAACGAGACGGCCCTCGACGAGTCGACGCTCGAATACCTGGAGGAGGTCCTGATCGGCGCGGACATGGGCGTCGAGACCTCCCTCGAGCTCGTGGAGCTCGTGCGCAAGAACGCTCTCAAGGAGCAGACCACCAGCGCCGCCCGCCTGCGCAAGATCCTCTCCGACGAGATCGCCGACCTCCTCTTTCAGGCGCCGAAGCCGCGGCTCCTGGGCAGGGGCCCGGTCCTCACCCTGGTCGTGGGGGTCAACGGCGTGGGCAAGACCACGTCGATCGCCAAGCTCGCCAGGCGCGCCCAGCAGCAGGGGCAGCGGGTCATGCTCGCCGCGGGCGACACCTTCCGCGCCGCGGCCATCGAGCAGCTCGCCCTCTGGGGAGAGCGCCTCGGCGTCGAGGTCATCCGCCAGGCCCAGGGCGCCGATCCCGGGGCCGTGGTCTACGACGCCATCGCCGCGGCCAGGGCGCGGCGGATCGACAACCTGATCGTGGACACCGCCGGCCGCCTCCACACCAAGGACCACCTGATGGCCGAGCTGAGCAAGGTCCGCCGGGTGATCGACCGCGAGGCCGCGGACTGGCAGAAGCAGACCATCCTGGTGCTCGACGCCACCACCGGGCAGAACGCGCTGGCCCAGGCGAAGACCTTCAGCCAGGTCGTGCCCATCGACGGCGTGCTCCTCGCCAAGCTGGACGGCACGGCCAAGGGCGGCATGGTCGTGGCCATCGCCAAGGAGCTGCGCCTGCCCGTGCTCTACCTGGGCGTGGGGGAGAAGGCCGACGACCTGGTGGATTTCCGTCCGCGGGAGTTCGCCTCTGCCCTCCTCGGCTGATCTCCTCAGGAAGGCGCTCCTCCTCGCGGCCCGGGGACGCTACCGCACCTCCCCCAATCCCATGGTGGGCGCCCTCGTGGTCCAGGGGGAGGAGATCGTGGGGCGCGGCTGGCACCGCCAGGTCGGCGGTCCCCACGCCGAGGTCGAGGCCCTCCGCGCCGCCGGTCCCCGTTCCCGCGGCGCCACTCTCTACGTCACCCTGGAGCCCTGCAACCACCAGGGCCGCACACCCCCCTGCGTCGACGCCGTGCTCGAAGCCGGGATCACCCGGCTCGTGGCCTGCCACCGCGATCCCCACCGCGTCGCCGCCGGCGGCTTCGAGCGCCTGCGGGCCTCCGGGGTGGAGGTGGAGCATGGCATCCTGGCGGACGAGGCGGTCCGTCTCAATCTGCGCTTCCTGATCTCCGCCGTGCTCGGCCGTCCCGCGGTCACGCTCAAGTGGGCCATGAGCCTGGATGGCCGCATCGCGACCGCGGCCGGCGAGAGCCAGTGGATCTCGTCCCCGGCCGGCCGGCGCTGGGGCCTGGCGCTGCGCGAGGAGCACGACGCGATCCTCGTGGGCTCCGGGACGGTGCTCGCCGACAACCCGCGTCTCGACCGGCGGCTCGGGCTCGCCGGCCGGCCGAACGTGCGGGTGGTCCTCGACCGCCGCCTGCGCACTCCGCCCGAGGCGCGGCTCTTCCAGGTGGAGGGGACGGTGCTGATCTACACGGAATCGACCGACCGGGAGCGCTGCCAGGCCCTGGAGGAGCGCTGGGCCCGGGTCATCGGCCTGCCCGCCGTCGAGCCCGGCGCCGTGCTGGCCGACCTGCACAAGCGCGGTATCCGCAGCGTCCTCGTGGAAGGCGGCGGCGAGGTCCACGCGAGCTTCGTCCGCGCCGGCCTCTACGACCGCGTCGGAGTCGACTGCGCGCCTCTCCTGATCGGCGGCCGGACCGCGCCGGGGCCGCTCGGCGGAGAAGGCTCTCCGGTGCTCGCCGAAGCGCCCCGGCTGGAGCGGATCGAGACCCGGCGACGCGGCGACGACGTCATCCTCATGGGGTACCGCAAAGGGTGTTTACAGGAACTCCTGTCGAGCGTGGCCGCCTGATCGGGAACGAGTCGGGTCGCGCTCGAAGACGCCGTGCGAGTAGAGGTCCTCGTCTAGGTCGTTGGTGGCCTGGGCCTGATGGAGCCAGAGGTTCCAGTAGGCGATCAGCTCCTCCTGGGACAGGTTGCGCAGGTCGAGATCCTCCTCGCTCAGGAACTCGTCGCGGATTTCAGTCATGACCCTGTTCCTCCGGAAGGCTCGAAGGGAAGCACCCCTTCGGCGCGCGAGACCAGCCAGCGATGGGCTTCCAGCAGCGGCATGCCCTCGATCCGGCGCTGCTCTGCCCGCCAGAGGTTTGCCCAGCCCTCGGCTGCAGCCTGATATCTGGCCAGGCGCTCCTCGTTGGCATGCATGAGTGCGCGGCGCTCGCGGTCGAGGGCATCCTCGAGAGCTTCACGCCCCTCGGCGATGCAGGCAAGAAGCGGCCGTTGACGGATGGCTTCGGCCAGCTCCGCAGGGTAGGCGCGGGCGAGCTCGATCAGATCGCGACTGCTGCGGGAGTACAGAAACTGCTGCCCGGGCTCGGTCATCAATCGCGCCAGCTCACCGACGACGGCATAGTCTTTCTCGCGGTTGGTGAGCTTCAGCGCCGCCAGGGGTTCCGGAGCGACGACGTCAGTGCGTGTGGTCTCAGCCTCCTCCCACATGCGGGCCAACTGCTCCGGGGAAATTCGTGGGGGCCGGGTGACGAAATCGGTGCGCAGGCGCAGGCCCTCCGGTCGGAGCTCGAAGTGGGAGCTCCAGCCTCCGGCCAGCCAGCGCAGGTCCAGCGGTGCTCCGAAGCGGTAGAACGCCCCCTGGCGCGAGAGCGTTTCAAGGACATGACGCACGGCCTCCTCATCCTCGCGCAGGATCCAGTCGCCGTCCTTGCTCATGATGGCGAGCCGATGGACGACGACCGCCTGGCCTGAGCTGAGGAGGGCTCGCAGGCGGCCCTGGTTGAACTCTTCGGTTAGCTCGAGGTAGGGGTTGTTCATCCGCGCAGGAAGTATAGCCTCCGTCCCGGGAGCGTATAGACTCGTCGGGTGTTTACAGGGATCGTCATCGAGCGTGGCCGCCTGATCGCAGACCCCGAGCCGTCGGGCCAGGGGGGCGTGCGCCTGGTGATCGGGCACAGCGCGGAAGTGGGCCGGCGCCTGGAGATCGGCGCGAGCCTCTCCGTGTCCGGCGTCTGCCTGACCATCACGGAGCTCAATGGCACGAGATCCACGGTCGAGCTCTCCCCCGAGACCCTGTCGCGCACTAACCTGGGCAGCCTGAAGCAGGGGAGCGAGGTGAACCTGGAGCCCGCGCTGCGCATGGGCGACGCGCTCGGCGGCCACATGGTCCAGGGGCACGTGGACTCGACCGCCCGCGTGGTGGACCGGCGCGACCTCGAGGACCACCGGGTGCTCGCCTTCTCGATCCCGCCCGAGCTCGCCCCCTACCTGGTGGAGAAGGGCTCGGTCACGGTCGACGGCGTCAGCCTGACCATCTCGGCCCTCCTTCCCGACCGCTTCGAGGTGGCCCTGATCCCCCACACTTTGGAGGTTACGACCCTCTCGCTCCTCCAGCCCGGCGACCGGGTGAACCTGGAGGTGGACGTGATCGCCAAGTACGTCCAGCGCATGCTCGCCGCGCGGGGGCTGGTGCCGCCCCCCCTGGAGGCGGCCCCTTGAGCACCGAGGCGGCGGCCCGCGCCAGGCCGGCGTCGCAGCTCCCCGAGCCGGGGCGTTTCTGGGTGCGCTACGTGCCCCGCGCCTGGGAGACGCCCGACCGGCCGTGGATCCATCTCGCCTCCGGACGGCTGGGTGACTGGAGCCGCAAGGCCGCCAAGGGTCCCGCCCAGGAGCCCCTGGCGGAGGTCCCGCTCGACGACGTGCTCTACCTGCCGCCAATATCGCCGGCATCGCCGAAGCGGGCCGGAGCGCGGGACGACCTCGCGACCGCCCGCCTCGTGGACGGCACGCCGGTGCTGGTCCACCTCTTCCCCGGCGAGGAGTCGCGCATCCCGCCGGTCCAGGGAGTGACGTTCGTCTTCGATCTCCTCGCCGTTCTCCTGGAAGGAGAGATGGGCAAGCTCGACCGGCTCCCGACCGGGGCCTCGGTCGCGTGGCCGCTGGTGCCGGGGCTGACCGACGATCCCTCTCTCTGGGACGAAGGCTGCCGCCGGCTCGCCTCCTCGGGAGCGCGCTGCGCCCAGGCCGTGACCCCGCTGCTCGTGCCGGCCGACCGGCGCCGCCTCCTCGACGAGCTCGAAAAGCCGGACGAGGTCTTCGAGGCCCTGTTCCACCGCGAGCCCCCCACTGAGCGCGACTTCGCCCGCGTGGCGCACCGCCACGGGCTCGATCCGTTCCTGCCGCGACCCCTGCCCCGCGCCCCGATCGTGGGCCGGGAGAACCGGCGCATCGGCGAGGTCCTGGCCCTGGTCGCCGAGCTCTGGCTGCGCCTCGGCCGGCCGGTGGAGCAGGGGCAGGCCTTCTACCGCGCCGCCCGCTGGGTGGACGAGACCACCTACGACCTGGACGCGCTGGCCCGGGAGGGGAACCTCGCCGTGATCCCGGCGCTCGACGAGCGCAGCCGCGAGGTGGGCACCGCGGTGGTCGAGGCGGGGGAATCCGAGCTGCTCGAGGAGCTGCTGAGGGAGTACCTGACATGAAGGACTGGATCGACCTGCGCTCCGACACGGTCACGCGGCCCGACGCCGAGATGCGGCGGGCCATGGCGGAGGCCGAGGTCGGGGACGACATCTACGGCGAGGACCCCACGGTCAACCTCCTCGAAGAGGAGTCCGCCGCGCTGCTCGGCTTCGAGGCGGCGCTCTTCGTCCCCTCGGGCACGATGGGCAACCAGATCGCCCTCCGGCTCCTCGCGAGGCCGGGCGAGGAGGTGGTCTGCGACGCGCTCAGCCATATCCTGCAGTTCGAGATGGGGGCTCTCGCCGCGCTCTCCGGCCTGTTCCCGCGCGCCATCTCCTCTCCCCGCGGGCTGCTCGATCCCGCCGAGGTCGAGGCCGTGATCCGGGATGACCCGTCCCTCCAGGCGCGCACCGGCCTCCTGGAAGTCGAGAACTCTCAGAACCTCGCGGGCGGATTCGTCTACGACCGTCCCCACCTGGAGCGGCTCCTCGACGTGGCGCGGCGGCACAACCTGCCGGTCCACCTCGATGGCGCCCGCATCTTCAACGCGGCCGTGGCCCTGGGCACGACGGCCGCCGTTCTCGCGGAGGGGTTCGACACGCTGATGTTCTGCCTGTCCAAGGGGCTGGGCGCGCCGGTCGGCTCGATCCTCTGCGGCCGTCTGGACTTCATCCGGGAGGCACGCCGGGTGAGGAAGATGTTCGGCGGTGGCATGCGCCAGGCGGGATGCCTCGCCGCGGCCGGCCTGATCGCGCTGCGCAAGGGACCCGCCCGCCTGGCCGGCGACCACGAGAACGCCGCCCGGCTCGCCCATGCCCTGGCCGAGCTGCCGGGAGTCGAGATCGATCCCGCCGCGGTGCAGACCAACATCGTGGTCTGCCGGGTGGCCGAGGGAGCGCCGGGCTTCCTGGCCCGCTTGAAAGAGGGCGGCGTGCTCGGCAGCCAGGTCACCCGCGATTACGCGAGGTTCGTGACCCACCGCGACGTGAGCGCGGCGCAGCTCGATCAGGCGATCGAGAGGATCCGGCGGGTGGCCGTGCAGAGCGTCGTCTGAGGCCCCCTCCCCAACCCTCCCCCGCTGCGCGGGAGTGGGGGCTGCTGCTCGGAGCTGTTGGGTGGGGGCTCCCTCTCCCGCGCAGCGGGGGAGGGCAGGGGAGGGGGTCCTAAACCGCCGGCACCCGCGCCACCAGATCGATCTCCACCAGCCCCCCCTTGGGCAGCGCCGCCACCTGCACGGTCGACCGCGCCGGCCGGTGCTCGCCCATGGCCTCGGCGTAGATCGCGTTGAGCTTCGGGAAGTCGCCGAGATCGGCCACGTAGACCGTGGCCTTGACCACGTCCTGGAAGTTGCAGCCGGCGCTCGCCAGGACCTGGCGCAGGTTCTCGAACACCCGGCGGGCCTGGGGCTCGAAGCCGCCGTCCACCAGCTCGCCGGTGGCGGGATCGATGGCGACCTGGCCGGAGGTGTAGAGCCAGCCGTCGAGGGCCACGGCCTGGGAGTAGGGGCCGATGGCCTTGGGGGCGCTGTCGGTGTGAAGGAATCGCATCAATCCATCTCCAGTACGCCGATGTAGGGGAGGTTGCGGTAGCGCTCGTCGAAATCGAGCCCGTAGCCCACCACGAACAGGTCTTCGATCGTGAAGCCGCAGTAGTCGATCGGCACGTCCACCTCCCGCCGCTCGGCCTTGTCGAGGAGAGCGCAGAGGCGCACGCTCTTCGCGCCGCGGAAGCGCAGCAGGCCGAGCACCGTGCGGATCGTGTGGCCGGTGTCCACGATGTCCTCGATCAGCAGCACGTCCTTGCCGCGGATCGGCAGGTCGACGTCCTTGCGGATGCGCACCTCGCCGGCGACCGTGCTGCTGCCATAGCTGGCGGTCTGGAAGAAATCGACCTTGACCGGGAACGTCAGCTTCTTGAGCAGATCCACGAGGAAGAAGACCGACCCCTTGAGCACGCCGATGCAGACCAGGCCGTCGCCGTCTCCGGCGCCCTGCGCGAAATCGCGGTTGATCTCCTCGGCCATCGCCGCGACCCGGCGCTCCAGGTCCTGCTGGGGGATCAGGACGCGGACGTTTTCCTTTCCCATCGCCATGTCGTAATATCCTCAGTGCTTCTCGCGAATTGGAACATCACATGGCGACCGTCCAAGAGCTCAGCGCTCTCCACCGCCGTTACGCCGACGTCTCGCACCGCTTCCGGGCGGGGTGGACGTTCCACCAGTTCCTCCAGAGCCTCAACAAGAGCCTTCTCCAGCGGATGGAAGATCCGTACTCCACCGACTTCCAGGACCTCTACGCCGGGCTGAAGGAGATCTCGCAGAGCCTGAACGCCTCCGAAAGCGACCGGATCCGGAACCGGCTGGAAGGGATCGAGCGGCGGCTGGCCGACCTGATGGAGGCGCTCGACGCGGAGGATAACAGAGTCACCCCCGACTTGCTGCGCCAGTTCTTCCGCCGCGTGCGCTCCTACGACGAGAAGATCCTGACGCAGCTCGTGAAGTTCTACCTCTACGCCCAGCGCGGCGACGGCTGGGACCCCGACCGTCTCGACAAGGTGGATTTCCTCCTCGCCCGCCTGAGCGAAGAGGAGGACGACCGCGGCGGCGAGCCCCGGCTCGGCGACTACCGCCACCTGTCCGAGATCTTCCAGGGTCTCTGGGCCCAGCTCGACGTCGCCCATCCCGGCGGCGAGATCATCCGCGAGCAGCGCACCGCCATCGACGGCATCCGGGCCGAGGCCGCGCGCATCGAGGGTCTGGAAGACCTCAACACGAACGGCGTCATCCGGCGCTTCCGCGACCTCAAGCACGGGCTCGGGAGCCTCTACTTCGAGCCCGAGCTGCTGCTCGCCATCCAGGACACGAACCTCACCCTCAAGAACCGGATCCACCGCCTCTACGGCCAGGAAGAGCAGCGCATCGTGGCCGAGTACCAGCGCGTCTTCGAGCTCGAGCGCGAGGTGCCCGTCGACCGCGAGCTGGACCAGGAGCTGGGAGAGTTCCGCGAAGCCATCGAGCGCTTCGAGCGCCAGCTCCAGCGCGAGGAGTTCAAGCTGGAGGACATCGCCCAGATCCGCCAGCGCGTGCGCAAGCTGCTGCCCCGTCTGACCGCCGGCCGCTCCGAGACCGTGGAGAAGATCACCGGCTCGCAGCGCATCACCCCCCCGGAGTTCGTGGGCACCGCCGAGCACGTCCTGAGCGGCTCCGCCGACGTCTCGGAGATGAGCCTCGGCGACAAGGAGGACATCCTCGGCGAGCCCTTCCGGCGGCTGGTCCAGGCGCTCCACGACACCAGCCAGGAGCTGGCGCCGGAGCGCATCGTGCTGCTGCCCGAGATCTTCCCCCTGCGCCTGGAGCCGCGCGAGGTGGTCGCCTTCCGGCGCCTCTTCGGCCGGCGGGAGCACGACTCCCGCCTGGAGCGGTTCCTGCTCGAAGCCGCGGCCCTCCGGATGCTGGTCAACGAGGAGGCCCAGGAGATCACCGGCATCATGGACGAGACCTCCATCACCGGCGACTCGCCGATCTATGTCCGCGCGCGGCACACCTCCCGCCTCGCGGACGAGTACCTCTGGCGCTTCAGCCACATGATGAACGAGATCGTTCTCTCCGGCGACGGGGCCGAGGCGCGCCTGGTGGAGATCCTCCGCATGCGCCTCATGCGCGACTACTCGGGCCTCTGGCTCCTCGCCTTCAAGCCCTTCTTCTCCCGCCGTCCCGGCGCAACGCTGATGTAGAGGCGTGCCGGTCGCCCTGCTCGACGTCGCCGCCGATCGCAACCTGGAGACCTTCCTCGGCCTTCCGGCCGAGGTCTACCAGGACGACCCCGGTTACGCCGCGCCCACCCGCAAGGACGTGCTCGCCAGCCTGTTCCGCCCCGACTTCACGGGTGCCCAGCGGGCCTGGATCGCGCTCCAAGAGGGCCGGCCCGCGGCGCGGATCGTGGCCCGCCGCTCGCCCACGCTCCGCGACGGGCAGGGGCTGCCGTTCGGCATGCTCGGCTTCTTCGAGGCCCTGCCCGGGAGCGAGGAGGCCGTGGCGCGGCTCTTCGAGGCCGCCATCGCCTGGCTCCGGGAGAGCGGGGCCACCCCGGCCGGTACCGTGATCGGGCCCATGGACGGCGACACCTGGCACAGGCACCGGCTCAACGCCGGTCCCTGGGACGATCCGCCCTTCCTGCTGGAGCCCTGGAACCCGCCGTACTACCCGGCCCTCTGGGAGTCGCACGGCTTCACGGTGCTGGAGCGCTATCTTTCGAAGCGGGTGGACGCCGGGCTCGTCGCGGACTTCCTGGAGCCGAAGCGGCAGGCGGCGCTCGCCGCGGGATACCGGCTGCGCCGGCTCGATCCGAAGAGGTTCCGCGACGAGCTGCGGACCATCTACTCGATTTCGGTCCGCATCTTCGCGCGCAACTTCCTCTACACGGACATCCCCGAGGAGGAGTTCCTCGCCCTCTACGCCGGAGCGCGCAGCCTGCTCGATCCCGACCTCGTCTGGTTCGCGCAGACGGCATCCGGAGGGGGCAGCGAGGACGTGGGCTTCCTGTTCGCCTTCCCGGACCGCTTCCGTGCCGTGGCCGCGATGCGCGGCCGGCGGGACCCGCTCGCGCTGCTGCGCTTCTTCCTCCGCCGCAACCAGGCGGACGCGGTGAACATGAAGACGGTCGGCGTGCTGCCCGAGCACCGCCGCGCCGGCCTGGGAGCCGCCCTCATGGGCCAGGCGCACCGGATCGCGCACGAGAAGGGCTACCGCTTCGCCAACCACTGCCTGTTCCGCGAAGGCAACCCCTCGGGCGAGATGGACGGCGGCACGGGGCGGGTGACGCGGCAATATCATCTGTACCGGCTCGCATGAACGTCCTCTCCATCCTCGCCGAAGTCGCCCGGCGCCATCCCGACCGCCCGGCCCTGATCCTGGGCAGCCGAGCGATCGCGTTTTCCGCCCTGCGCGAGCGGATCGACCGCGCCTCGGCCGGGCTCCAGAGGGAGGGATTGCAGCCGGGGGACCGGGCCATCGTCATGATCCCCATGTCGATCGACCTCTACGCGGCCCTGCTGGCGGTGCTGAAGATCGGGGCCGTCGCGGTCTTCGTCGATCCCTGGATCGGCCGCCGTCAGATCGCCGCCTTCGCGGCTTTCGCCGGGCCGCGCGCCTGGCTCGGCATCCCGGCGAGCCACCTCCTGCGTCTCCTTGCGCCCGGGCTGCGGAGCATCCCGATCACCGTCACGACCGGGAGGCGGCTCGGGGGCCTGCCAGCCCGGCACACCCTTGCGGAGCTGGCGCGGGAGCCCGGTGATGGTCAC
>JBJMGZ010000182.1:0-7823 GCA_045807605.1 Thermoanaerobaculia bacterium
TCGAGGCTTTCCCCCGCCCGGGAGGGGGCAAGCCCCTCCCCTACATCAAACGCTACCCGTCAAACGGCTGCTACCGCAGCGCGAGCAGGTTCGCGAACAGCCGGTAAGCCCCCGGCACTCCGGCCGGGAGCTGGCGGAAGAGGGCCAGGCCGGTGTAGACGTAGTGGCCCTTGCCGAGCTTCGCGACCAGCAGGCCGCCTTTCGTTTCCGGCTGGTCGGGATCGGTGAAGGCGAGGAGCGGTACGAAAGCCGGGTCCCAGGTATGCAGGAAGTAGAGGCCGCGCTCCTGGACCCAGCCTTCCCAGTCCTGCGGGCCGATCCGGTTCGGCGTGGTGAAGACGGGGCTCGCCGGGTCGAGAAGGGTCGGGGCGGCGGTCTCGTCCGTGACGCGGTCGTGCGGCCGGGCGATGTCCACCGGGAAGGGCGCGAACTTGCCCTCGACGTAGGCGTACTGCTGATACTGGACGATCACCAGCCCGCCCGCTTTCGCATAGTCGAGGAGGCGGTGGTTGGCCTTCGCGAGCGCCGGATCGGTCTCGTAGGCCCGGCTGCCCACCACGATCGCGTCATAGCCGGAGAGGTCCCCTTCGAGCAGGTCGTGCGGACCGAGGAGCGCGAGCGGCACTCCCGCCTGGAGCAGGAATTCGGGCACCCGGTCCGAGGCGCCGCGCACGTAGCCGACCTTCTTCAAGGGGGGGAGCTTCACGTCCAGAGCGCTGATCGCCACCTCGGCGGGCCTTGGGCGCGGCGTGGGGCGGATGTGCGGGTAGTCCACGACCGGCGCGGAGAGGCTGAACCGGGTGGCATCCTCCAGCACCGCGGCGAGACGGACGGGGTATCTCCCCTGGGAGAGGCTCGCCGCGGGCTTCAGGGTCAGCTCGACCGTCCGCTCTTCCCCGGGCTCCAGGGTGAAGGGCACCGGTTGGACGGCGGCCCAGCCTGCGGCTTCCAGGCGGCCGCTCAGGGCCTCCCTGGCGTGCGAGGTCAGCGTCACCTGGAGCTTGCGCGGCTCCTTGCGGGCGAGCGGCCAGACCAGCAGCTCGTCGGCGACGGCGACCTCCACCTTCGGAACGACACGGAGCGGCCGGCGGATCTCGCCGAGCGCCTGGTCGCGGTGACGGTGCACCACCTCGCGCTCGATCTCGACCGGCACGCCTTCGACGGCGAAGGAGAAGCGGGCGCGGACCGGCGGCGCCTCGAAGGGCAGGCCGCGCTCCTCGGGCCGGGCTTCCGACCAGTCGTAGAGGCTGCCGGCGAGCGGCTTCCTCAGGAAGTAGGGCGTCGTGATCTCCGCGGGAGCCGCGGCCTGGAGGTCCCATTTGGCGAGCGCTCCGGCGGCTGGGGTTGTCTCCGGGGGCGCCGCGGCGCCCTGGGCCGCTTGCGGCAGCAGCTCGACCGTGGCTTTGGCGAGATCCCGGCCGCCGCTGTTCCAGAGCAGCGCCTGCACGGGGAAGGTCTCGCCGGGGATCAGCTCCTCGCTCTCGGTGGTGGCATCGAGAGCGATGCCGGCCGCCGCGGCCAGCCCGGCCTCGGCGATGTCGATCTTCTCCGCGATCAGGTCGGCGGCCGGACGCTCCTCGGCGCGGTCCAGGTAGCCCCGGGCAGCCCGCAGGTGCCCGAGGATCTCCAGGAAGCCGGGCACGGAGTCGCCCAGCCGCGCCGGGTTGAGGGCCTTGCGGGTGCGCTCGGCCGCGGCTTGCGCCGCATCCAGATCCTCCCCGGCGTGGCGGCGGCGCTCGGCGTCCGGCACGGTGGCGGCCATGGCTGCGAGGCGGGTGTCCACCCCGGCGAAGAGGTCCTTGGCATCGGCGGCTGCGCCGGTCTCCGGCACCACCCTGGTTTCCCGCGGCCCCAGCTCCTGCAGGAGGCCCATGTCCTGGGAGCGGTGCATGCTGCGGCTGGCCGAGGCGATCTGGGAGAGCGACTTGCCGGCCAGCGGATCGACGCCGGCGGTGGAGAGCGGGATCGCGTTGGGCGGCGCATTGAAGAAGCCGGAGCGGTAGAGCACCTGCGGCGTCCAGGGGAGGAGCCCCTCCTGGCGGAGCTGCGGCAGGGCGTCGGGATCGCCGGCCAGGGGGAACGCCTCGTGCGCGGCCACCCCGGCGGCCTGGTGCTGGCCGTGGTTCGGGTGCGGCTGGCCCGGGAAGATCGAGACGACGACCTGGGGCCGGAAGCGCCGGATGACCCGCACGACGTCCTCGAGAAGGACGTCCTTGGGCCACAGGCGGAGGGTCTCGTCGAGCGAGCGGGTGTAGCCGAAGTCGTAGGCCCGGGTGAAGAACTGCCGGCCGCCGTCGATGCCGCGCGCGGCCAGGAGCTCGCGGGTGCGGATCAGCCCGAGGCCGACCCCGAGCTCGGGGCCGATCAGGTTCTGCCCTCCTTCGCCGCGGCTGAGCGAGAGATAGGCGGACTCGCCCCCCAGGCCCCGCGCCACCAGCGTGAGCAGCGCCGTGTCCTCGTCGTCCGGATGGGCCGCGATGACCAGCAGCCGCTTGTGGGTCGAGAGCCGGGCGAGCGCCCGGTCGACCGCGGCCACCCCGCCGGTCGAGGGCGGCTCCAGCGGCGAGACCCCCGTGGGAGCGCCGGATTGCGGCAGCACCCGCGCCGGAGAGAGGACCGTCAGGAGGAGGAAGAGGAAGAGCAGGGCAGATCGCTTTTTCGAGATCATGGCGGCCGGGGAGTCTAGCAGGACACGGACCTTCACGGACGGTCACGGACCTTCGCGGACAGTCCGGACGTCCGTGTGCGTCCGTGTGCGTCCGTGTCAGTCCGTGTGTCCGTGAGCTCCCCGCCTTCCCGGGTGGTGAAATGCCGCGCTATGTCATGACATCATAAGCGGGAGATTCCCGCTCTCCTGGAAGGAGCGCCCATGTTCCGAGCCGCCTTTGTCATGCTGCCGGGTCTTTTCATCCTGGGCTTGCCGGTGCAGGCGGCGGTCTTCACCGTCACCAAGACGGCCGACACGCTCGACGGCGCCTGCGACCGCGACTGCTCGCTGCGCGAGGCCGTCACGGCTGCCAATGCCGAGGTTCCCCCGGGCGATGCCCATGTGATCGTGCTGCCGCCCGGCATCTACGCGCTGACCCGGACCGGGGCCGGGGAGGACTTCGCCGCCACCGGCGACCTCGACTTGAACGTCCCGACGATGCTGGTGGGCGCGGGCGCGGGGAGCACGGTGATCGACGGCAACGGAGCCGACCGGGTGCTCGACCTGCGCGCTCCGGCCGAGATCGACGGCGTGACGATCCGCAACGGCCGGGTGGAGGGCGACGGCGGCGGCCTGCTGGTGCGGCCGAAGCCCTCGCCGCAGCCCGTGCTCCTGCGCCGCAGCGTGGTGTCCGGCAACCGGGCGCAGGGCGCCGGCGGCGGGATTGCGGCCCCGGAGCTGAGCGCCCTGGAGATCCGCGACAGCGCGGTGCTGGAGAACCAGGCCGGCGGCGACGGCGGCAATGGCGCCGGTAATGGTGGGGGAATTGCCGGCGTCGGCTTCCGGCTCGCCAACGTCACGGTGTCCGACAACCGGGCGGAGGGCGCCGGCGGCGGCCTGTTCTACGAGCTCGGCCACGGCGAGTCCATCTCGAGCTCGACGATCGTCTTCAACCAGGCCGGCGTGTCCGGCGGCGGCATCGGGTCGCGCTACCCGCTCTTCCCGGGCACCTTCGCCGCGCAGGTTTCCGGCTCGATCGTGGCGGAGAACTTCGCGCCGCAGGGCCGCGACTGCTGGGGCCTTTCCATCTCCCTCGGCTACAACGTGCTCGGCGTGGGGGAGGGCTGCTCGGCCCAGCCCACGGACAGGAGCGGCACGGAGGAGCATCCGCTGGCCGCCGTGTTCCGCGTCCAGGACACGCGGCTCGGCCCCACGCCGGTGCACGCGCTGCTCCCGAACAGCCCGGCGCTGGACCTGGTGCCGCACAGCCTCTGCGAGCCCGCCGACCAGCTCGGCCAGGTGCGCGTGGAAATCTTCTGCGACGCCGGCGCCGTGGAGAAGCCGCTGGCGCCGGTGTGCCTCCCCGGCGGCTCGGTCCTCTGCCTGTCGGGGCTGCGCGTGACCGCCACGCTCGACGAGCGCTTCCCGTCGCGCGGCGCCCAGGCCGTGCCGCTCACCGTCGGTACCTCCATCGATACTGGCAACTTCTGGTTCTTCGCCCCGGACAACCTGGAGATCCTGGTCAAGGTCCTGAACGGCTGCGCCCTCAACGGGCACCTGTGGGTGTTCGCGAGCGGCCTGACCGACGTCGGCGTCCATCTGCAGGCCGTGGACCCGAAGACCGGCAGGACCTGGTCCTACGACCACGCGGCGGGCACGACCTTCCCGCCGCGGCTCGACACGGACGCCTTCCCCTGCCCGGCTCCCCCGGAGCCCGGGGTCGGCGGCGAGGGCCCGCTCACGCCCGGGCCGGGGGAGGTGTTCCGGGTCACCAGGACCTCGGACGGGCATGAGGACGGCGCCTGCGACCAGGACTGCTCCCTGCGCGAGGCCGTGGTCGCGGCCAACGCGCGGCCCACCCCGAGCGTGATCCTGCTCGGCCCGGGCGTCTACACGCTCTCCATCCCGGGCAGCGGGGAGGACGACGCCCACACCGGCGACCTCGACGTGACCGCGCCCCTGGTGATCCTGGGCGCCGGCGCGAAGAGGACCATCCTCGACGGCGGCGGGATCGACCGCGTCCTGGACGTGCGCGAGACGGAGGATTCCCTGGAGCTCCACGACCTCACGGTGCGCAACGGGTGGTCCCGTTCCGGGCCCGGCGAGGGCGGCGGCGGCATCCAGGCCGCCGGGCCGCTCACGCTGGTGCGCTGCGCGGTCGACGGCAACCGCGCGGACGGCCCGGGCGGCGGCATCCTGGCTCTCGACTGGCTCGACGTCCGCGACAGCACGGTCTCGGGCAACCGGGCCGGCGGCTCCGGCGGCGGCCTCGCCTCCGGGCTTCTGGGCCTGGAGAACGTCACGATCTCGGGCAACCAGGCCGGGGACCTGGGGGGCGGCATCTCCTCCGATTTCGGTCTGGTGCGGCTGGTCAACGTGACCGTCACCGGCAACTCCGCCGCGGCCTGGGGAGGAGGCATCGCGGCGCACCCGGAGAACTGCGTCTGGGACGACGGCTCCTGCTGGGAGTCGAGCCGGATGGAGCGCACGATCGTGGCCGGAAACACGGGCTTCCAGAACCTGCCCGACGACTGCTTCGGCCTGCCGCTCCTGCCCAGCGCCTTCAACCGGTTCGGGGTCGGACAGGGGTGCGATCCCGGTCCCGACGACGTGGCCGGGACGGCTTCCCACCCGCTCGACCCGCGGCTCTCCCCGCTCGCCGACCACGGCGGCCCCACGCTCACCCACCTGCCGCTGCCGGGCAGCCCGGTCCTCGACGCGGCGCCGGCGTACGACTGCATCCCGGTGGACCAGCGCGGCCTGCCGCGGCCCTCCGGAGGCTGCGACGCCGGGGCCGTGGAGCTCCAGCCCTCCTGCGAGCCGGACGCGGAGACCCTCTGTATCGGAGGGGGGGGTATCGGCGGGGGCAACCGCTTCCGGATCACCGTGCGCTGGACCGCGCAAGGCCGGTCGGGCACCGGCAAGGCCGTGCCCCTCGCCCTCGACACCGGCGCCTTCTGGTTCTTCGACCCGGCCAACCTCGAGCTGACCGTCAAGGTCCTCGACGGCTGCGGGGTCAACGGCCGTTTCTGGGTGTTCCTCACCGGCCTGACCGACGTCGGGGTCGAGGTCCGGGTCGAGGACACCGTCACTTCCCTCATCTGGACCCACACGCACACGGCGGGCACGCCCCTTCAGCCCCGCCTCGACACCGGCGCCCTGGACATCTGCCAGGGCCAGTGAAAGGACCCATGAGATTCCAACGCTGCACCCTCGCTCTTCTCGCCCTGCTCCCGCTGAGCATCGCCCTGCCCCTGCAGGCCGCGACCTTCACGGTCACCAAGACCGCCGACACCCTCGACGGCGCCTGCGACCGCGACTGCTCCCTCCGGGAAGCGATCACGGCGGCCAACGCCGACGAGCCCACGGGCGGGGCCGACGTGGTCGTGGTGCCGCCCGGCATCTACGTGCTGACCCGGGCCGGGGCGGGGGAGGATGCGGGCGCCACCGGCGACCTGGATCTGAACGACCAGATGATCCTGGTGGGAGCGGGCGCCGGCAGCACGGTGATCGACGGCCAGGAGGCCGACCGCGTGCTCGACGCGCGCGCTCGGGCCGAGATCTACGGCGTCACGATCCGCAACGGCCGGGTGGACGGCGACGGCGGCGGCCTGCTGGTGCGCTTCAACCCGGCGCCGCAGCCCGTGCTCCTGCGCCGCAGCGTGGTCTCCGGCAATCAGGCCGGAGGGGATGGTGGCGGCATTGCGGCCCCCGGCTCCCTGGAGGTGCGCGACAGCGCGATCCTGGAGAACCGTGCCGGGGACGACGGCGGCGGCATCAGCGGCACCGGCTTCAAGCTGGCCAACGTCACGGTCTCCGACAACCGGGCGGACGGCTCCGGCGGCGGCCTGGAGTATGAGGTCGGCCACGGGGAGGTGATCTCGGGCTCGACGATCGTATTCAACCAGGCCGAGGTGTCCGGCGGCGGCATCCGGGCGCACCGGCCGCTCCCTCCTGGAGCCTTCGCGCCGCAGGTCTACGGCTCGATCGTCGCCGGGAACTTCGCCCCCGCGGACCGCGACTGCTCTACGACCAATCCCGTCTCGCTCGGATACAACGTATTCGGCTCGGAGGCAGGCTGCTTTCCGCTGCCCACGGACAAGGCCGGCACGGACGCGCACCCGCTGTCGGCCGTGTACCGGGTTCAGGACACCCGGCTCGGCCCGACTCCGGTCCACGTCCTGGTCTTCAACAGCCCGGCCCAGGACATGGTGCCGGCCGGGTACTGCGAGCCCGCCGACCAGCTCGGCCAGGCGCGCTCCGATGGAGAAAACCAGCCCTGCGACGCCGGCGCCTGGGAGCAGGCGCCCCACCCGGCATGCCTCCCCGGCGGCTCGGTGCTCTGCCTGCAGGAGGGCCGGTTCCGCGTGAGCGCCACCCTCGACGAGCGCTTCCCCTCGCGCGGCGCCCAGGCGGTCCCCCTCACCGATGACACCGGTAATTACTGGTTCTTCGCCCCGGACAACCTGGAGGTCATGATCAAGGTGCTGGACGGCTGCGGGGTCAACGGCCACTGGTGGGTGTTCGCGAGCGGCCTGACCGACGTCGGCGTCCATCTCGACGTCATCGACCTGGAGACCGGCGGGTTCTGGTTCTACGAGCACAAGGCGGGCACGACCTTCCCGCCGCGGCTCGACACCGGCGCCTTCCGCTGCTCGGCGCCCGCGGCTCATGCCGCCCGCGCCGAGGACGCTACCCTGGAGCCTCCGCCGCCCGCTTCGACCCTGCCGGCCGCCGTGCTCCGGGTCACCAAGACCGCGGACACGGACGACGGCGCCTGCGACCATGACTGCTCCCTGCGCGAGGCCGTGCTCGCGGCCAGCGCGGGCAGCGGGACGCGGGTGATCGTGCTCGGCCCGGGCACCCATGCGCTCGCCATCGCGGGGGCTGGCGAGGACGCCGGGCACACCGGCGACCTCGACGCGACCCGGCGCCTGGTGATCCTGGGAGCCGGCGCGAAGAAGACGATCCTCGACGGCGGCGGCATCGACCGGGTCCTCGACGTGCGCCCCGGCGGCTCGCTCGAGCTCTACGACCTCGCGGTGCGCCATGGGCATGCCCGCACCCAGGGCGCGAGCACCGGCGACGGCGGCGGCATCCAGGCTCTCGGAGACCTCGCGCTGATCCGCTCCGCGGTCGAATCCAATGCCGCGGACGACGCCGGCGGGGGCATCTG
>JBJMGZ010000183.1:0-3359 GCA_045807605.1 Thermoanaerobaculia bacterium
ATGCGCGCCGCCGCCCTCGCGACGCTCGGCCGCTGGATCTCCGACCCCGGCGCCCGGCTCTCCGGCCACAATTTGAAGGAGGTCCTGCGCCTCTCGCCCGCGGGCCCGGAGAGCCGCGCGCAGCTCTTCGACGCCATGCTCGTCTCCTACCTGCTCAAGCCCTCGGTGCACGGCCATACCCTCGACGAGCTGGCCCTGGAGCGCCTGAGCTGCAAGCCCTTGACGGCCAAGGAGGCGGGCTGGGACAAGGGGCAGGCCCCGCCGGTCGGCGACTCGCGCCTGGCCGCCTACGCCTGCGAGAGGGTGACTTTCGCCCGCCGCATGGCGCAGGCCATGCGCGACGAGCTGGCGTCTTCGGGGGACGGGCAGCTCGCCCGCGTCTACTCGGAGATCGAGGCGCCTCTCCTCCCCGTCCTCCTCGGCATGGAGGAGGCCGGCATCCTCCTGGACTCGGCCTACCTGCACGCGATGGGCGAGGAGCTGGGCGGCGAGCTCGCCGGCCTGGAGGAGCAGATCTATATGCAGGCCGGAGAGCGGTTCAACCTGGGCTCGCCCCAGCAGCTCGGCTTCATCCTCTTCGAGCGGATGGGCCTGCCGGTGCTCAAGCGCACCCAGAAGACCAAGAGCTACTCGACCGGCGCCGAGACCCTGGAGGACCTGGCGGGCCGGGGCTATCCCATCGCCGAGTCGCTGCTGCGCTACCGCGAGCTCTCCAAGCTCAAGTCGACCTACGTCGACGCCCTGCCGCTCCTGGTCGCCGCGGACGGCCGCATCCACACCCGGTTCAACCAGGCGGTGGCGGCCACGGGCCGGCTGTCGTCCACGAACCCGAACCTGCAGAACATCCCGATCCGCACGGAGCTGGGGCAGCGCATCCGGCGCGCGTTCGTGGCCGCGCCGGGGCACGCGCTCCTGGTGGCGGACTACAGCCAGGTGGAGCTGAGGATCCTGGCCCACATCGCGGACGAGAAGGAGCTGATCCGCGCCTTCGCGGCCGGGGAGGACATCCATCGCGCCACGGCCGCGGTGGTCTTCAACGTGGCGCCCGAGCTGGTCACGGCCGAGCAGCGCCGGGCGGCCAAGACGATCAACTTCGGCATCCTCTACGGCATGAGCGCCTTCGGCCTCGGCCAGGCGCTGGGCATCTCGCCGCGCGAGGCCGAGCCGTTCATCAAGGCCTACCTGGACCGCTACCCCGGCGTGCGCCAGTATGTGGAGGAGACCCAGAAGAGCGCCGAGCGCGAGGGCAAGGTCGAGACGCTCTACGGCCGCGTGCGCTGGCTGCCCGACATCCAGAGCAAGAACCGAGCTCTCCGCGAGAACGCCCGCCGCATGGCGATCAACGCCCGCATCCAGGGCACCGCCGCGGACCTCCTGAAGCTCGCCATGATCGCGATCGACCGCCGGCTGCGCAAGGAGCACCCCGACGCGCGCCTGCTCCTCACCGTGCACGACGAGCTGGTGCTGGAAGTCCCCGAGGGAGCGGCCGAGCGCGTGGCCGAGATGGTCAAACAGGAGATGGAAGGCGTGGCGCAGCTCCAGGTGCCGCTGCTGGTGGACGCGGGCTGGGGCCCGAGCTGGTACGAGGCGAAAAAGTAGCCGGGTACGTTCCTTGCTCTTCCCTCCCCGCATGGCCGGCAGCTCCGCCGGCCGCTTGCGAGGAGGAGCGCCATGATCCCTTCGGGACGACCACAAAGAAGGAGCTTTGGCGGGGGCCGCATCCTGATCGCCCTTGCCATCGCCGCCTTCTCGATCATCAGCTACTACAGCTCCCGTGAATACAACCCGGTCACCGACGAGGTGCAGCACGTCAAGGTGACCCCGGAACAGGAGATCGCGCTCGGTCTGCAGGCCGCGCCGGAGATGGCCCAGCAGTTCGGGGGTCTGCACCCCGACCAGGAGGCCCAGGCCACGGTCCATCAGATCTGCGACCGGATCGTCGCCCAGAGCAAGGCCCATGAAACTCCCTACAAGTTCGAGTGCCACGTCCTGGCCGACGAGGAGACGATCAACGCCTTCGCGCTGCCAGGCGGCCAGGTGTTCATCACCGCCGGCCTGCTCAAGCGTCTCCAGAGCGAGGGCCAGGTGGCCGGCGTGCTCGGGCACGAGATCGGCCACGTGGTGGGCCGGCACGGCGCCGAGCACATGGCCAAGGCCCAGCTCACCCAGGGCCTGACCGGCGCGGCCGTCCTCGCCACCTACGATCCGGACAATCCGAACAGCCGCAACAACGCCGCCGTGGCCGCGCTGATCGGCCAGATGGTGAACATGCGTTTCGGGCGCCAGGACGAGCTCGAATCCGACAAGCTCGGCGTGCGCTTCCTGGCCGAGTCGGGCTACGACCCGAGGGCCATGGTGGGGGTCATGAAGATCCTGGAGGAGTCGAGCGGCGGCGGACGCCAGCCTGAGTTCTTCAGCACCCACCCGAATCCGGGCCACCGGATCGAGTACATCGAGCAGGCGATCGCCGAGACCTTCCCGCAGGGCGTGCCGGCCGATCTGCAGGGCTGAAGAGGCAGGGATCGCCCTCTCCCCGCCATGGGAGAGGACGCAGTGCCACCGGAGAGATGGGGCCTTCCAGAGCTGAAGTGTCGCCAGGCGATCAAACCGGGACAGAAGCTCCGGAATGTAGGGGAGGGGTTTACCCCCTCCCGGGCGGGGGCAAGCCCCGCCCCTACACCCGGACCAGCTGGTAATCGCTGCGCAGGCCGGAAGGCGAGCCCAGGATGCGCCGGCGCTCGGCGGCATCGGTGGTGTGCATGGGGCGGCGGAGCTGCTCCTGTCCGAAGAGGCGCTTGAGGAACTTCATCGCCTCCTCCTCGACGAGGGCGGGCGTCACGTTCTGGACCCCCAGCTTCTGGCTCTGCAGCCCGAAGCCCACGCCCTCGTGCGTCACCCGCACGGTCTGCGTGGAGGCGTCGCCGAAGAACAGCACCGAGCGCTCGAAATCCTCCCAGCGGTCCAGCTTCACGCGCAGGCCCGCGGCGGTCCGCTTGTGGAAGATCGAGGCCGACTCGACCTTGCCCACGAGCATGTCCTTGATCTCCTCGAGGATCGGGATGATCATCGACCGCGCCACGCGGCCGAACGCCTCCTGGAACTGCTCGTTCTGCCGCAGGAACTCTTCCGGATTGATCCGCTTCTCCTCGATCATCTGCTCGTGCCGCTTGAGGAGGAGGTGAATCCGCTCGACGTTGGCTTTGTCCATGGAGAAATGGACATGCCAACCGCGTGCCAGCACGGACACACGGACGAGCACCGACGAACACGGACTCACACGGACACGGAGTCATCCGGAAGCCGCCAGGTCCGTGCCCGTCCGTGCTCGTCCGTGACCGTCCGTGTTCGTCCGTGTTCGT